>NZ_JAKSYB010000033.1:0-17701 GCF_022829505.1 Methylobacterium sp. J-043
GCCAGGCGTGACGACCTTGCCAGGCGACGATCCGGGCCCGGCCGCGCTGGGCTACCCGCGCGGGGGGGGGGTCGGCATCGAACTCCCCGGGAAGGGTGAGCCGCTGGCGGTCGGCCGGGGCCGTGTGGTGCGGGTGCCTGAAGGGAGGCGGGGGGCGCTTCTTTGCACAGGAACGGGCCGTGCGGAGGCCTTGAAGGCGGCCGACGGGCTGGAGGCCGAGGGTGTCGCGGCGACGGTGGCGGATGCGCGCTTTGCCAAGCCGCTGGACGCGGAGCTGATCGTCGATCTGGCGATGAGCCACGAGGTTCTGGTGACGGTGGAGGAAGGCTCGGTCGGTGGCTTCGGGGCGATGGTGCTGCACCTGCTGGCCGAGCGCGGCGTGCTCGACACGGGCCGCGTCCGGGTCCGCACGCTGACGCTGCCGGACAGCTACCAGGACCACGACAAGCCGGAGAAGATGTACGCCGAGGCCGGTCTCGACGCCGACGGCATCCTCAAGGCCGTCCGCGCCGCACTGCCGGAGCAGAAGAAGGGCAGCCGGACCGGGCGCCTGCGTCTGGCCTGATTGCCAGGAAGCGTCGACGGCCGAGAGAGGCGCGGTGCTTGCCGCACCGCGTCATCAGTGAGACAAGCGCCGCGCCGTCCGGCCCAGAATCGGGTGCGTCGACGGAGCGGCGCTTCCGCTCGCCTGCTGGTCCCATGACCGGTGGACGAGGCCACCCGTGGATCACGCGAGCACGATGACTGAGCCGACCCAAAGCGGCCCGTTCCCGGCGGGGCCGGTGCTGATCACCGGTGCCAGCGGCTTCCTGGGCGCTGCCCTGGTCGATGTTTTTCGCGCGGCCGGCTTCACGGTGCGCATTACCGTACGCGCCTCCTCGCCGCGCACGAATCTCACGTGGCCCGATGTCGAGATCGTCGAGGCCGACATGCGCGACCGCGCGGCGGTGGCCTCGGCCATGCGCGGCCAGCGCTACCTCGTCCACGCGGCGGCCGATTACCGGCTCTGGGCGCCGGACATGGAGGAGATCGTCCGCACCAATCGCGACGGCACCCGCATCCTGATGGAGGAAGCGCTGAAGGCCGGCGTCGAGCGGATCGTCTACACGTCGAGCGTCGCGACCATCAAACCGCACGACGACGGCACCCCCGCCGACGAGACCCGGCCGCTGACGCCGGAGACCGCCATCGGCGCCTACAAGCGCAGCAAGGTCGTGGCCGAGCGCGTGGTGGACGAGATGGTGGCCCGTGACGGCCTGCCCGCCGTCATCGTGAACCCCTCGACGCCCATCGGACCGCGCGACGTGAAACCGACGCCGACGGGCCGAATCATCCTCGACGCGGCGCAGGGCAAGATTCCGGCCTTCGTCGATACCGGCCTCAACCTCGCCCATGTCGACGACGTCGCCGCCGGCCATCTCCTGGCCCTGCGCAAGGGCCGGGTCGGCGAGCACTACATCCTCGGTGGCGAGGACGTGATGCTGGCGCAGATGCTCGCCGACATCGCGAAAATCGTCGGCCGCAAGGCGCCGACGACGCGCCTGCCCTACGCGGTGATCTACCCGATCGCTTATCTCTCCGAGCAGATCGCTCGGGTGACCGGCAAGGCGCCGCTCGCCACCATCGACGGCGTGCGCATGTCGAAGTACCGGATGTTCTTCTCCGACGCCAAGGCACGAGCGGAACTCGGCTATTCCGCGCGGCCCTATCGCCGGGGCCTGGAGGATGCCATCGCGTGGTTCGCCCGAGCGGGGTACATGAAATGAGCGCCGCGCTTCAGACCGCCACCGACGCCCGCACCGGTAAGGGCCAGCACGACGAAAACTTTCCCGTCGCCTCGCACCTGATTCACCCGCGCAACCGCGGCGCGATCCTGGCTTTCTACAACTACGTGCGTGCCGGCGACGACGTCGCCGACCACACAGGCCTGAGCCCCGAGCGCAAGATCGAGCTGCTCGATGCGCTCGCCGACGCGCTCACCGGCAAGGGCGGCTCCGACCCCACGGTCGAACCGCTCAAGCGGGAGCTGGCAGCCCACCGCCAGCCGCCCACCCACGCGCTCGAACTGCTCGACGCCTTCCGCATGGATGCGCGCAAGTCGCGCTACGCGGATTGGGACGAGCTGATCCACTATTGCCGCTACTCGGCGATGCCGGTCGGGCGCTTCCTGCTCGACGTGCACGGCGAGGATCCGGCGCGGGTCTACCGGACCTCCGACGCGATCTGTGCCGCGCTTCAGGTGCTCAACCACCTCCAGGATTGCGGCAAGGATTTCCGTGATCTCGACCGGGTCTACATCCCGCTCGACGCCATGGAACGGCACGGCGCCGACGTGTCGATGCTGGGGTTGCCCCAGGCCACGCCGCAGTTGCGCGCGGTCATCCGCGAACTTGCCGAGCGCACGCTTCAACTCTTGGAGGAGGGGGCACCGCTCCCGAATCAGATCAACGACCTGCGCCTCAGCCTGGAGATCGCCGCGATCCATCGTCTCGCCGTCGTCCTGACGAAGGGGCTGCTGACCCGCGATCCGCTCTCGGAAAAAGTCCATCACGGCAAGGCCGCCTTCGCGCTCACCGCGCTCGGCGGCATCGCCGCCACGCTGGTGCGCCGCCCGTTCCGTGCGCGCCGTCCCGCCCCCGCCGGAGCCGGCCGATGAGCGCCACCGCCAGCCCGATGACGGGCGAGACCCCGGAAGCCCCCGCCCTGCCGGCCGCCGGCTCGTCCTTCTATACGGCGATGCGCCTGCTGCCGAAGGAGCGGCGTGAGGCGATGTACGCCGTCTACGCCTTCTGTCGGGTCGTGGACGATGTCGCCGACGACGGCGGCCCGCGCGAGGTCCGCGCGACTGAGCTCGACCGCTGGCGTGCCGATATCGATGCGCTCTATGCCGGCAACCCGCCGCCGCGGGTGAAGCCGCTCGAAGAGCCGATGCGCCGCTTCGACCTCAAGCGCGAGGACTTCCAGGCGGTCATCGACGGCATGGCGATGGACGCGGAGGAGGACATCGTCGCCCCCTCGGAGGCCAAGCTCGATCTGTATTGCGATCGGGTGGCGAGCGCCGTCGGGCGGCTCTCGGTGCGCATCTTCGGCATGCCAGAGGAAGCCGGCATCCGGCTGGCGTGGCACCAGGGCCGGGCGCTGCAGCTCACCAACATCCTGCGCGACATCGACGAGGATGCCGAGCGCGGGCGCCTCTACCTGCCGATGGAGAAATTCCACAAGATCGGGCTGATGAACCCGACCCCGCAGAGCGCCCTGGCGCATCCCCGCCTCGGCGAGGTCTGCGCGGCGGTCGCGGCGGAAGCGGAAGAGCATTACCGCCAGACCTGGGCGATCATCGAGCGCAGTCCGCGGCAGGCCACCAAGGCGGCCCGCCTGATGGCGGCGGCCTACCGGCTCTACCTCGATGCCGTGGTGAAGCGCGGCTGGGCGGCCCCGCGGGCGCGGGTGAAGCCGGGCAAGCTCCCCCTTCTCCTCGTCGCGCTGCGCCACGGAATTCTGTGATGACGGGTACGGTTCACGTTGTCGGCGCCGGGCTCGCCGGCCTCTCGGCGGCGGCTTCGCTGGCGGAGGCGGGCAACCGCGTGGTGCTGCACGAGGCGGCCAAGCAGGCGGGTGGGCGCTGCCGCTCCTACTACGACCCCTCGCTCGGGCTGACCATCGACAACGGCAACCACCTGCTTCTTTCGGGCAACCGCTCGTCCCTCGACTTCATGCGCCTCATCGGCGCGCCGGCCGGCGCCCTGGCCGGACCCGACAAGGCGGTCTTCGACTTCGCCGACATTCGCACCGGAGAGCGCTGGGCCTTGCGCCCGAACGAGGGCCGCCTGCCGTGGTGGGTGCTGCGGGCCGGCCGGCGCGTGCCGGGCACCCGCGCGCGCGACTATCTTGCGCCGGTCTCCCTGATGATGGCGGCCTCCGGCAACAAGCCGGGCCAGAGCGGCACGATCGGCGAGAAGATGTCCTGCGAGGGGCCGCTCTACGAGCGGCTCTGGCACCCGGTCCTGCTCGCCGCGCTCAACACCGATCCGCGCGAGAGCGATGTCGGGCTCGCCGCCACCATCCTGCGCGAGACCCTGGGCGCCGGCGGGCGGGCCTGCCGCCCGCTGATCGCGGTCGAGGGCCTGTCCGCAGCCTTCGTCGATCCGGCCCTGCGCTACCTCGAAAGCCGCGGTGCCGAGATCCGCTACGGCCGGCGCCTGCGGGCGCTGACCCTCGGGCAGGGCCGCATCGAGCGCCTGGATTTCACCGACGAGCCGACGTTGATCGATCCCGACGACGCCGTGGTCATGGCCCTGCCGCCGTGGGTGGCGAGCGAACTCCTGCCCGGCACGCCCGCGCCGCAGGAGTTCCGGTCGATCGTCAACGCGCATTTCGCCGTGCGCCCGCCCGAGGGCGCTCCGCTGATGCTCGGCGTCGTCGGCGGCCTGACCGAGTGGCTGTTCGCCTATCCGGACCGATTCTCGGTCACCATCAGTGGTGCCGACCGCCTGCTGGAGGACGGCCGCGAGGATCTCGCCCGCCGGATCTGGGCCGAGATCGCGAAGCTCAACGGTCTTGCACGGGATTTGCCTAGCTGGCAGATCGTCAAGGAAAAGCGGGCGACCTTCGCGGCGACGCCCGCGGAGGCCGCGCGCCGCCCCGGCGCGGCGACCCGCTACCGGAATCTGGTTCTCGCCGGTGATTGGACGGAGACGGGGCTGCCCTCGACCATCGAGGGGGCGATCCGATCCGGCACAAATGCCGCGCAAGCCCTGTTCCGCACCGGGATGTGCGGACGGGCACAGGCACAGGGAGTCGCTTGAAGGATATGACGCAGGCATCGAGACAGTCGAGCGAGGCGAGAACGATGCGTGAGGCGGCCGTAAGCAAGGTCGAGACGCTGCAGCGTCCCAAGACCCGCGACGTCTCCCTCGACGACGTGGAGCGTGGCGTCCAGAACGCCACCCGCGCGCTCACCGAGATGACGCAGGCGGACGGCCACATCTGCTTCGAACTCGAGGCGGATGCGACCATCCCCTCCGAGTACATCCTGTTCCACCAGTTCCGCGGGACCGAGCCGCGGCCGGGACTGGAAGCCAAGATCGGCAACTACCTGCGCCGCACGCAGTCGAAGGTGCATGGCGGCTGGGCGCTGGTGCATGACGGTCCGTTCGACATGAGCGCGTCGGTGAAGGCCTACTTCGCCCTCAAGATGATCGGCGACGACATCGAGGCGCCGCACATGCGCGCCGTGCGCAAGGCGATCCTCCAGCGCGGCGGCGCGGCCAACGCCAACGTCTTCACCCGCATCCTGCTCGCCCTCTACGGCGAGGTGCCGTGGGCGGCGGTGCCGGTGATGCCGGTGGAGGTGATGCACCTGCCGAAGTGGTTCCCGTTCCACCTCGACAAGGTGTCCTACTGGGCCCGCTGCACCATGGTGCCGCTGTTCGTGATCCAGGCCAAGAAGCCGCGGGCCCAGAACCCGCGCGGCGTCGGCGTGGCCGAACTGTTCGTAACGCCGCCCGATTCGGTGCGGACCTGGCCGGGCTCGCCCCACGCCACCTGGCCGTGGACGCCGATCTTCGGCGCGATCGACCGCGTGCTGCAGCAGACGCAGGACAAGTTCCCCAAGGGTATCCGCCAGCGCGCCATCGACAAGGCGGTCGCCTGGACCAGCGAGCGGCTGAACGGCGAGGACGGCCTCGGCGCCATCTTCCCGGCGATGGTCAACTCGGTGCTGATGTACGAGGTGTTGGGCTATCCGCCCGACCACCCCCAGGTGAAGATCGCGCTGGAAGCCATCGAGAAGCTCGTCGCCGAGAAGGACGACGAGGCCTACGTTCAGCCCTGCCTCTCCCCGGTCTGGGATACGGCGCTGAACAGCCACGCCATGCTGGAGGCCGGCGGCCATCAGGCGGAGGCCAATGCCCGCGCCGGCCTCGATTGGCTGAAGCCGCTCCAGATCCTCGACATCAAGGGCGATTGGGCCGAGACCAAGCCGAACGTGCGCCCCGGCGGCTGGGCCTTCCAGTACGCCAACCCGCACTATCCCGACCTCGACGACACCGCCGTCGTGGTGATGGCGATGGACCGCGCCCAGCGCCAGCACGGGCTGGTAAGCGGTATGCCGGACTACGCGGCCTCCATCGCCCGCGCCCGCGAGTGGGTCGAGGGGCTTCAAAGCGCCGATGGCGGCTGGGCGGCGTTCGATGCCGACAACAATCACCACTACCTCAACCACATCCCGTTCTCGGATCACGGCGCGTTGCTCGATCCGCCGACCGCGGACGTGACCGCCCGCGTCGTCTCGATGCTGTCGCAGCTCGGCGAGACCCGCCAGACCAGCCGGGCGCTCGACCGCGGCGTGACCTACCTGCTCAACGACCAGGAGAAGGACGGGAGCTGGTACGGCCGCTGGGGCATGAACTTCATCTACGGCACGTGGTCGGTGCTGTGCGCGCTCAACGCCGCCGGTGTCGATCCGCAATCGCCGGAGATCCGCAAGGCGGTGGCGTGGCTCATCCGCATCCAGAACCCGGATGGCGGCTGGGGCGAGGACGCTTCCTCCTACAAGCTCAATCCCGAATTCGAGCCGGGCTACTCGACCGCTTCGCAGACGGCCTGGGCGCTGCTTGCTCTCATGGCGGCGGGCGAGGTGGACGATCCGGCGGTCGCCCGCGGCGTCAATTACCTCGTCCGCACGCAAGGACAGGACGGGCTGTGGAGCGAGGAGCGCTACACCGCCACCGGCTTCCCGCGGGTGTTCTACCTGCGCTACCACGGCTACCCGAAGTTCTTCCCGCTCTGGGCGATGGCCCGCTTCCGCAACCTGAAGCGGGGCAACAGCCGGCAGGTGCAGTTCGGGATGTGATTCTTTCGGGGATTTCCCGAAGACGAACCGGAATAGGGGCGGCGCGGGGCGATCCTGCGCCGTTTTCGTTTGCGCCGGGTCCGGCCGCCGGGCGGCCCGACCCTCCTCGACACGAGCCCGCGAGACGACTGTTGATTCCCTGGGAGCACCTCGACACCGCCCCGATCCCCGGTGAGGCCGGCACGTTGCGCCTGATGCGTCGGGGCAGCGAGTTCTCGATTCAGCTCGACCGCAACGAACTCATGAACAGCCGCCTCAGCGGCTCCGAGGAAGCGCTGGCGCGGCTCTCGACCGAGCGCATCGCCGGCGTGAAGGCGCCGCGGGTGCTGATCGGCGGCTACGGGATGGGTTTCACGCTCCGCGCCGCGCTGAGCCTGCTACCGGCGACGGCACAGGTGACCGTCGCCGAGATCGTCCCGGCGGTACTGGCCTGGGCGCGTGGTCCGATGGCAGAGCTGACCGGCGGCTGCCTGGATGATCCGCGGGTCTCGATCCATGAGGCCGACGTCGCCGCGGTGATCCGCGCGCGGCCGGGCGCCTGGGACGCGATCCTGCTCGATGTCGATAACGGCCCCGACGGCCTCACCCGCAGCGCCAACGACCGCCTCTACGACGCCGCCGGCCTCGGCGCCGCGCGCGCGGCTTTGCGCCCCCGCGGGGTGCTCGCGGTTTGGTCGGCACATCCCGACGCCGCTTTCAGCCGGCGGCTGGGACAGGCGGGGTTTTCGGTCGAGGAGGTCGGCACGAGGGCGCGCGGCAAGCGCGGGGCCCGGCATGTGATCTGGCTGGCCGGGCGCTGACCCTGAGAGCGATCCCGGTCGCAACCCCATCCTGAGGTGCCCGCTTCGCGTCTGCACCTTAGGATGAGGGGATGGATGGGATATGCGGGTGGCTCACGCCCCCCGGCGCGCCATCAACTGCTCGATCAGCGTGGCACCGGTCTCGAGCGCGGCCAACTCTTCCACAATCGTCGCGACCGTCTGTGCGATCTGCTCCGGGGTGTGCTCGGAGGTCATGAAGAAGCGCAGGCGGGAGGAGCGCTCCGGCACCGCCGGATGGATGATCGGCTGCACGTTGATCCCGCGCTTGAACAGCCGGTCGGACAGCGTCACGGCTTTCAGCGAATCACCGATGATGATCGGGATCACCGCCAGCCCGAGGCTCGTGCCGGTGTTGAGGCCGTGCTTCTTGGCCAGCGCGAGGAACTGGTTGCCGTTGCGGCGAAGGCGCTCCACCCGCTCGGGCTCGGCCTGCATCACCGAGAGCGCGGCCTCGGCCGCGGCGGCGAGCGGCGGCGACATGCCGACGCTGTAGACGAAGCCGCCCGCGGTGCATTTCAGGTACTCGACCAGCACGGACGGGCCGCAGATGTAGCCGCCGCAGGAGGACAGCGTCTTCGAGAGCGTGCCCATCCAGATATCGACGTCGCCGGCATCGACCCCGCAATGCTCGTGCAGCCCCGCGCCGGTGCGGCCGAGAACGCCGAGCCCGTGGGCGTCGTCCACCATCAGCCAGCAATCGTAGCGGCGCTTCAGCTCGACGAAGGCGGTCAGATCCGGCGCATCGCCGTCCATGCTGTAGAGGCCCTCGATCACGATCAGCGCGCGGCGGTGCTCGTGGCGCGTCGCCTCGAGCAGCTTCTCGAGCGCGGCCGGATCGTTATGGGCGAAGGAGCGGCGCTGGGCACCGGAGAGCTGCGCGCCCGTCACCACGCTGTTGTGGATCAGCGCGTCGTGGAAGATCACGTCCGGCGCTTCCAGGATCGCGCCGATGGCAGTGACGTTGGTGGCGTGCCCGCTCACCAGCACCACGCAGGCCTCCGTGCCGTAATGGGCGGCCAGCGCCTGCTCCAGCTTGAGGTGGCCGGGCCGCTCGCCCGCCACGATCCGGCTCGCCGAAGCCGAGGTGCCGAAGGCCTCGATCGCCTTGCGCGCCGCACCGCTCACCGCCGGGTGGCCGTTGAGGCCGAGATAGTCGTAGGACGAGTAGTTCGAGAAGCTCTGGCCCTCGATGCGCGTGTTGGCGCCCGCACGGGTCTCGTGCACCCGGAAGAACGGGTTGCCGAGGCCGATCAGGTCGGCGGCCGAGCGCTGCAGGCGCAGCTCCCGGTAGCCGGTCAGCTTCTCGAAATCCTGTGGTGAGTCATTGGCCGGCGCCTTGGTCTCGGCGAGGGCGGGGGAGGGCCGGGCATTGGCGCGGCCGAGCCGGTTGGTGACGAAGCTCGCGAGCGCGGCCCGGCCGTCCTGCGGGCGTGACGGCTGGGTCATGGCAAGATCTCTTTGATGTCCGAGACGTTCTTCTCGACGAGTTCGTTGAACGGCACGAGCGTGGCGGCATCGAGATCGCCGACATGCTTGGTGGCGAGACTCAAGGTCACGCCCGCCGCCTCATCCACCGGCGTCGCCACCGCCTGGATCAGGGTTTCGGTCAACTCGTTGACGGTCAGCCCCGAGGAGATGCCGGCCGGCGGCGCATCGAGGGCGAAGCGCTCCTGCAGGCTCGCCCCCAGCTCCACGCCCATCAGCGAATCGAGGCCGATCTCGGAGAGCTGGCGCACGCGGCTGATGTCGTCCTTCGGCAGGCGCAGGATGCGGGCGATGTCCTCGACGATGGCGTCGGAGACGGTCTTGCGGACCGAATCGATATCCGTGGACCGCAGCAGCGCGCCGATGTTGATGGCGGCCACCGTGCCGGACTCGGCCTGCTGGTCGCCGCCGAGGCTGGCATAGCTCGGCGAGCGCAGGGTGGCGAGGCGTTCGCGCGCCTTGCCCCAGTGCATCGCGGCAATCGCGATCACGCCCTCGTTGCTCGCCTTGCCCTGACTCTCCAGCGCTTCGGCCATCAGGTCGAGGCAGAGGCGGGCATCCATCGGAGTCACGCCGACGCGGGAGGCCAGCGTCTCCATCACCGCCTTGTTGCGGGCGAGCACGCCGACATCGCCGATGGCACCCCAGGCGACCGCGAGCGCAGGCAGGCCGAGGCGGCGGCGCTGGCGGGCGACGCCCTCCATGAAGCCGTTGGCGGCGACATAGGAGCCCTGGCCGGGATTGCCGATGAAGGTCGTGGCCGAGGAGAACAGCACGAAGTAGTCGAGCTTTCGCCCGCGGGTGGCGGCGTCGAGATGGCCTGCGCCGATCACCTTCGGCGCGATCACCGCCTCCAGGGTCTCCGGCTCGATCGCCGAGATCAGGCCGTCCTGCAGCACCATGGCGCCGTGGATCACGCCCGCGAGCTTTTCGCCCCGGGCCTCGATGCCCTCGATCAGCGCCTCGACCGCACGGCGGCTGGTGATGTTGCAGGCCTTGGTCTCCACCCGCACGCCTTGCGCGGCGAGTTCGGCGACGACCGCGCGGCCCTCCTCGTTCGGCTTGCCGGAGCGGCCGACGAGGACGATGCGCTTGGCGCCCCGATCGGCGAGCCAGCGCGCTGCCTCGATGCCGAAGCCGCCGAGGCCGCCGGTCACGAGGTGGACGCCCTCGGCGCTCACCGTGAAGGCGTTGCGCTGGACCCGCGCAACGGAGCCGGGCGCCGGCGGCGTCACGACGATCTTACCGACATGCCCCGATTGCTGCATCAGCCGGAAGGCGTCGGAGGTCTCGTCGGCGGCGAACGGCTGGTAGGGCAGCGGGCGCAGGCCTCCTTCGGCGAACAGCGCCATCACCTCGCGGAACATCCGCGCGCCGTCCTCGCCCTGGTGCTGGAGCACCTGATCGAGATCGACGCCGAAGTAGGAGAGGTTCCGGCGGAACGGCCGTAGACCGATATGGGTGTTGGCGACGTAGTCGCGCTTGCCCAGTTCGACGAAGCGCCCGAACGGCCGCAGGCAGTTGAGCGAGCGCTCCATCATCTCGCCGAACAGCGAGTTGAGCACCACGTCGACGCCGTCGCCGGTGATGCGGCGGACGTCGTCCACGAAGGCGAGCGAGCGTGAATCGAGCACGTGCTCGGCGCCGAGCGCGGCCACCAGCGCACGCTTCTCCCGCGAGCCGGCGGTGGCAATGACCCGCGCGCCCTTCCACTTGGCGATCTGGAGCGCGGCCAGCCCCACGCCGCCCGCGCCGCCATGGACGAGCAGCCACTCGCCCTTGCGCAGGCGGGCGCAGGTGCAGAGCGCGTAGTAGGCGGTGAGGAACGCGACCGGCACGGTCGCGGCGGCGGCCGGGTCGAGCCCGGCCGGCATCGGCGCGACGACCATCTCGGGCACCACCACGTGGGTGGCAAAGCCCGATTGGGCGAAGGCGACGACGGAATCGCCCACAGTGAAATCCACCACGCCGGGGCCGATCGCGGTCACTTGTCCGGAGACTTCGAGGCCCAGGCGCGGGCCGGCAAAGCCGTCCTCCAGGATCTCCTCCGGGAGCATGGAGAGCGCCCAGAGCACGTCGCGGAAGTTGAGGCCGGTGGCGGCCACCGCGATCTCGACCTCGCCGGGACCGGGGGCGGCGCGCTCGGCCGGACCCCAGACCATCTCGTTGAGGCCGCCGGTGTTGGAACGCTCCAGCCGCGCGGCGGGCGCCGCCTCGCCGGCCGTGTTCGCGGCGCGGCCGGGATGGAAGCGCACGACGCGGGTGGCGTCGGCATCGAGCACGATCTCGGTCTCGTCGGTGCCCGACAGGATCAGGGCGCGCAGCCGCTCGGCGGCGTCCTTCGAGGACAGGGTCGGCGCGAGGTCGATCCGGCGCACGTCGAGGGTGGCCGTTTCATTGGCGAGCGTCCGGCTGAAGGCCCAGACGCCAGCCTCGACCGCCGCCGCCTCGCCGCCCGCGTCGCGGGTGGCGCCGGGGGCGACCACCCAGAGGCGTGTCTGGCGGCTGCCGAGATGCTCGGCGCAGCGCTTCAGGCTGAGGCAGCGGTCGCGCAGCCTTGTTGCCGCCGCGCCCTCGCCGGCGAAGGCACCGGCCAGGAACACCACGGTGTCCGGGGTCTCGCGTTCGAGTTCCCGCAGCGACTGCTCGGAATCGAGGATGATTGAGACGTGGACGCCGCTCGCCACCAGCAGGGTCGCCAGCGACGAGGCGGTCTCCGCGCCGAACTCGTCATGGGAGCCGACGACGAAGGCGAAGCTCTGGCCGTGGCCGACCGCCGAGCGCGTCGGGGCTTCGGCGACGAGCAGAAGGTCGTCGCCGTTGGCCGAGGCCGCGCGCTCCGCGGAAACCCGCACGAGGCCCGATGCGCTGAGGCGGCGCTGCCAGCCGGTCACGTCGTCGAGGCGCGAGAGCGGCATGCCGCCGACGGCCTCCTCGAACCAGTCCGGCGCGAGGCCGAAGACGAGGTCTCGGAACAGCGAGGCGCCGGGCTCGACCGCGACGAGCAATCCGCCCGAGGCGAGCGCAGTGGCCAGCTGTCCCGGCAGTGCCTTGTCGGCACGGTGCAGCACGTCGCTCGCCAGAACGAGGTCGAAGGCGGCGGCCGGCAGAGCGTCGATATCTTCGATCACCTCGACCGCGCTCGGCAGGGCGAGGCGGGCGCGCTCGGCGAGGCGCCGGTCGGTATCCAGCACGGTCAGCCGGGCATCCGCCTCGCGGGCGAGCGCGGCGGCGCGGGCCGAGAGCGGGCCGAAGCCGACCTGAAGGATGCGCAGCGCCCGGTCCGACGGCAGGCGTCCGCGGGCCTCGGCGACGATCCGCGCCACCACGTCGGCGGCGGCGCGGGCCGTGGCGCCGCGCAGGTGGAAGGCGTCGAGAGCCGCCGGGGGCAGGCTGGCGGAGGCCGGCGCATCACCCGCCACGATCCGCCCGACCAGGGCGGTGGTGTCGGCGAGCAGCACCAGTTCGGCGGCCAGTTCCGGATGGTCGGCCGCGATCCAGCGCATGGTCTCTTCGGGCGCGGGGAGGGACACGTCGCGGCGCAGGCGCCAGACGCCCTTCTCGAGGCTCGCAAGGCCGCTGCTCTCCAGGGCGTAGAGGGCGTTGGTCGCCCAAGCGTGCAGCGCCGCGGGCAGGCGGCGGTCGAGGGTGACCTTGCCCTTCTCGGAAAGGCCGTCGGCGAGGCGGTAGGCGAGCGCCGTCGCCCAGCCCTCCAGCAGCAGGTGGCCCGGCCCGAGATCGGCCGTGTCCGGCGCGGTCGCGGCGGCGAGGCTCGGGCGCAGGCGCTCGGCCACGCTCGGGCGCCGTTCCAGCGGCAGGGCGGTCGGCTCGGTGGCGCGCTCGACCCCCTGCGTGATGGCGTAGGCGTCGAGGTCGCTGCCGCTGCGGGCACGCAGGGCCTGGAACCGGCCCTCGCGGATCGTCGCGATCACCTCGCCCTCGGCGTCGGTGAGGGTGAAATCGGCCAGGATCGAGCGCTCGTTGCAGCGCCGGGTGCGGATTTCGGCGCGGGCGATCGCGGCGCCGGGGCGCAGCAGGCGCACCTCGCCGAAGCGCACCGGCACGTAGGCCTTGGTGGCGCCTTCGCCCATCAGCTCGGCGAAGAGCAGAATCAGGCCGTGGAAGCAGGAATCAAGGCGCGCGGGCACGAGGCCGTAGCGGTCGTCGGCCTCGGCCGGGATCAGTTCGGAAACGATGGTGGTCTCGTCGATCCGAGCGGAAGCGGCCACCTGGCGAAAATTCTCGCCGAAGCCGAGGCCGGAGGCGAGCGCCCGGCGGTAGAGCCCTTCCCCGGAAATCGCGTGCTCGGCGGGAACCGCGAGGTCGCGGCGGGCCGGCACGGGGAAGTCGCCCTCGATGATCTTGGCCGAGGCGTGGAGCTGCCACGGCGTCGGGGTCAGACGGGGGCGGCTGAGGATCTGGATCTGGTTGCCGGAGCCCGACAGGCGCACCAGCACCTCGCGCAGAGAATCCTCGGCGAAGACCATCGGCGAAAGGATCTCGACGTCGGAGAGCGTCACGGCGTCCGTGCGCAACGCCTGCCGGGCGACATGCAGCGCCATTTCGACGAAGGCGGCGCCGGGCAGGATCACCTGACCGTCGATGCGGTGGTCGTCGAGTTCGGGCACGAGCGCCGCGTCGAGATGGCCGTGCCATTCGAGGCCGTCGGGCGCGAGCCGGTTGCCGGCGAGCGGGTGATAGGGCCGCGGCGCGGCGCCGGCGCCTTCGGTGGTCTCGGCGAGGCGGAACGGGCGGCGCTGCCAGGGATAGAGCGGCAGGGCGACGATTCCAGCCGGATCGGCACCGAACAGGCGCGCCTCATCGACGGCGGCACCCGCCACCAGCGCGGCGGCGACTGCCTTGGCGATCGGATCGCCGCCGACGGGCTTGCGGTGCATGACGCCGACCGAGGCCACCTCGATGGCGAGCGGTTCGATGGCGTCGCCGATATGCGGCAGCAGGGTCGCGCGCGGGCCGACCTCGACGAAGACGCGGGCGCCCTGGCGGGTCGCCTCCTGCAGCGCCTCGCAGAAGCGCACCGGCTCGCGGATGTTGCGCCACCAGTAGCCGGCGCCGAACTGCGTGCCCGCCAGCACCGTGCCGGTCACGGTCGAGACCATGGCGGTGTGGCCGGCGGACGCCTTCAGTCCGTCGAGGTCGCGCAGCAGCGGACGCTCGGTCGGGTCCATCAGGCGGCCGTGGAAGGGGTATTCGAGGTCGAGCTTGCGCCCGCGGCGGCGCTTGCGCGCCAGCGCCTTCATCGCGGCCTCGATATCGGCCTCGGGGCCGGCGACCGTGATCGCCTTGGGGCTGTTATAGGCGGCGATGTCGAGGGTGGGATAGTCGGCGAGGAATGCCTCCATCTCCTCGGCCGGTCCGAGCAGCACGGCCATGGTGCCGAAGCCGCGCGTCGATTCCTGGTGCTTGCTGCGGAAGAAGATCACCCGCACCGCCTGTTCCAGGCTCAGGATGCCGGCGGCCTCGGCCGCGGCGATCTCGCCGACGCTGTGGCCGAGGACATAACGGGGCGCGAGGCCCTTGGCGCGCAGGGCCGCGGTCGAGGCGCTCTGGATCGCGAAGATCAGCGGCTGCGAGACGCGGGTGAGGGAGAGGCGCGCGTCGAGATCCTCGGCGAACATCGCTTCCTTGAGCGACCAGCCGGACAGCTTCTCGAACAGCTTGTCGGTCTGGTCGAAGCGGGCACGGAAGGCCTTGCTCTGCTCGTAGGCCTCGCGGCCCATGCCGACCCACTGGCTGCCGTTGCCGGAATAGACGAAGGCGACCTCGGCCTGGCGCTCGACCGCGGTGCCGACGATGGCGGCATCGTTGTCCTCGCCCTCTGCCAGCGCCCGCAGGACGGCAGGAACGTCCGTCTCAGGGGTGAGCGGCAGAGCGAGCCGCGTGCCGAGGCGTTCGCGGCGATGGAACGCGGCGGCCGTGACGCGGGCGGCCTCCTTCGGCGCAGCGCCGTCGAAGCGGGCGGCGTAGTCGAGGGCGAGATCGTTCAGGGCCGCGCGGCTCTGGGCGGAGAGCAGCAGGATCTCGGGCGCAGGGCCCGCATCGTTGGCGGCCGCGACCGGGCCTGCGTCGGTCAGCACGACGTGGGCGTTGGTGCCGCCGAAGCCGAACGAGTTCACACCGGCGAAGCGCTCGGCCTTGGTGCGGGCGAGCGCCAGCGGCGCGCGGTTGACCGCGAGCTTCATCGCCTCGAACGGGATGTCGGGATTCAACTCGGCCGCATGCAGCGAGGGCGGCAGCAGGTCGTGCTCGAGGGCGAGGCTGGCCTTCAGCAGGCCCGCGAGCCCCGATGTCGGCTCGGTATGGCCGATATTGGTCTTGATCGAGCCGATCGGCAGCGGGGTCTGTCGCGGCTTGCCGAGCTTGCTCCCGATGGCCCCGGCCTCGATCGGATCGCCGACGGGGGTGCCGGTGCCGTGCGCCTCGACGAAGGCGAGTTTGTCGAGGTCGATCTCGGCGTCGCGGTAGACCTGCTCCAGCAGCGCTCCTTGCGCGTGGCCGGAGGGCAGCGAGATGCCGGTGGTGCGCCCGTCCGAGTTGACGCCGCTCGCCGCGATCACGCCGCGCACGGCCCGGCCGCTGCGGGCGGCGGCCTCGGCCGATTGCAGGATCAGGACGACGCCGCCCTCGGCGCGCACATAGCCGTCGGCGCTCGACGAGAACGCCTGGCACAGGCCGGTGCGCGACAGCATCTGCGCGTTGGAGAAGGAGATGAAGTTGAACGGGCTCGCCAGGATGTTGGCACCCGCCACCACGGCGGTGTCGACCTGCCCCGCCTCGATCGCCGCGATCGCCGCGTTGAGCGCGACCAGCGACGACGAGCAGGCGGTGTCGAGGGTGAAGCTCGGGCCCTTCAGGTCGTAGATGTAGGAGATGCGGTTCGAGATGATCGAGAGCGTGTTGCCGGTGGCGGCGTAGGCGTCGCCCGAGGACGGGTCGAGGATGCGCAGGTTGCCGTAATCGAGCGCCGAGGCGCCGACGAACACGCCGATATGGCTGCCGGCCACCGCGGAGGGGCGCAGGCCCGCATCCTCGAACGCCTCCCAGGTCAGTTCCAGCAGCATGCGCTGCTGTGGATCCATCTGCTCGGCCTCGCGCGGCGAGATGCCGAACACGCCCGGATCGAACGACCAGATGTCGTCGAGCACGCCGGCGGCCCAGGTGTAGCTCTTGCCCCGCTCCTGCGCGCGCGGATGCCCGAAGGCCAGCAGCGACCAGCGGTCCTCGGGAATGCGCGAGACGGCGCAGCGCCCCTCCGTCAGGAGCTGCCACAGCCCCTCGACGTTCTGAGCCCCGGGCAGGCGGCAGGCGCGGCCGACGATCGCGATGTTCTTGCGGTTTGTCACGTCGATCCGTTTATGCTCGTGAAGCAGGGACCGGGGGTCCGTCCGGCGAAGGCGTTTCACCCCCACCGCGAATGTCTCTTGAAACCTCGGCTTCACCGTGGCGCCCCGGGAAAAAGCGGCCGACGACCAGAGGTTTTAAGAGGCATCCTTTAATCTGACCGTCAGGACCGTCCAACCCGCTTGGCTGCAACCTCTCCCTTAATCATGAGAGATTGGGAGATTGTGTGGCACGTATTCATCAGTGAATCGTTGACCGCGAAAAATCTGCGAGGTGCCGTGGCCAACAAATATCAGTACGGGCGCCGAGGTAAGTTTAAAAATTGCCATCACTCTGCCGCGCTTGTGGCAAAGATCATGCGAATATTGCAGTGAGCTTTCAATAATCGTTCTCGCGCGGCTTGTATGATCGATCCCGTTGGCTACTGCTGGATTGCTGCGCTTGTAAGTTGCAGCCCTCCTGTTCGGCAGATGAGATCGGTTCGAAAGTCCGCCCGGACCGATGACGGGCCGGAAGCCGTGATCAGGCAACGCCGATGCCAGAATAGGCGAAGCCGTGTTGTTCGGCATCTGCCGATGCGTAGACGTTGCGGAGATCGACGAGGACGGGGGCGCGCATCAGAGCTTTCAGCCGCGCGAGATCCAGCGCCCGGAACGCGTTCCATTCGGTGACGATCACCAGGGCATCCGCGCCTTCCGCGCAGGCATAGGCGTCCTCGGCGTAAGCGACGCCCTGCAGCAGCGGCCGGGCCTGCTCCATCCCCTCCGGATCGTAGGCCACGATCTCGGCACCCGCATCCTGCAGCCCGGCGATGATCGACAGCGAGGGCGCGTCGCGCATGTCGTCGGTGTTCGGCTTGAACGTCAGACCCAACAGCGCCACCCGCTTGCCCCGGACGCTCCCGCCGCAGGCCGCGATCACCTTGCGCGCCATCGCCCGCTTCCGCTGATCGTTGACCGCCACCACCGTCTCGACGATCCGAACCGGCGTGCCGTAATCCTGCGCCGTCTTCACCAGCGCCAGCGTGTCCTTCGGGAAGCACGAGCCGCCATAGCCCGGCCCGGCATGCAGGAACTTGCTACCGATGCGGTTGTCGAGGCCGATGCCGCGGGCGACCTCTTGCACGTTGGCGCCGACCTGCTCGCACAGATCCGCGATCTCGTTGATGAAGGTGATCTTC
>NZ_JAKSYB010000035.1:0-318 GCF_022829505.1 Methylobacterium sp. J-043
GCTAATGGAAACTTCCTCCACAGCGAGCCGCCGGCCCTGTGTCGAGCCCTTCGTGAAGACGCTGAAGGTATCCGAGCGCCGGGCCTGCCGTGCGCTCGGGCAGCAGCGCTAGACGCAGCGCAAGGCGACGCGGGGCAGAGACGACGAGGCCGCCCTGACAGCCGATCTCGTCGAGCTGGCGGCGCGGTAGGGCCGCGAAGGCTATCGGAAGATCAGCGCATTGCTGAAGGCCGCCGGCTGGCTGATCAACGACAAGCGCGTGGAGCGGATCTGGCGGCAGGAAGGCCTGAAGGTCCCGGCCAAGCAGCCCAAGCGTGG
>NZ_JAKSYB010000038.1:0-7751 GCF_022829505.1 Methylobacterium sp. J-043
GAGCAGGTGCTCGTGCCCAAGCTGCGGCCGGGCGACACGCTCATCCTCGACAACCTGCCTGCTCACAAGGTCGCCGGCATCTGACAGCGCTTGGCCAAAGCCGGCGTGTGGCTGCTCTACCTTCCGCCCTACAGCCCGAACTGCAATCCCATCGAGCAAGCCTTCGCCAAACTGAAAGGCCGGCTGCGAACCGCTGCCGCTCGCACCGTCGACGACCTCCACGCAGCCATCCGCGAGACGCTCAAGCACTTCACCGCGACCGAGTGCCGGAACTACATCGAGGCTGCTGGATACGAAACCGACTTGGCCGTTTCAGAATGAGCAGATCCGGCTCTAGTGTTGTTGCGGGTCTGGTGAGTACGCGGGGTGCTGCTCATTGCCATGCTTTTGCTCCACTGTGTCGTGGCAGCAATAGTGGAGCGTTTAAGAGGTTCCCCGAAGCCGGAGCCTAGGCTTCAAAGTTACGTGTCCTCCCGGGGGTCCAGGGTCGCACCGGTCCATCGTGGGGTCGTTGTGGCGTATCCAGCAGTTCTCCGGAGAGGTGAAATGGAAACGTCGAGCGTGGATCACTTCAGAATCGCGATATCTGGAACCGCCGTCGGCGGCCGGGGCTTCCCCTCGACCCCGGGACAGGCCCGGGCAAAAAGGAACGCCATGTCCACCGGCACCGACAAGCACCGCGGGCTGCTCGATGCCCTAAGGGCGGCCCAGGGCAGAGGCGACGGCTCCTTCGAGCAAGCAGTCACCGCAGCCTTCGAACACGTGTTCGAGCACCTGGACCGCCTGAACGACCACGTCTCGCCCGGCGGCCCGGATGGCGGGGACCGTCATCTAAAGCCCGGCGAGACGCCCACTCTCCGGTAGGCGCGAGATCCGGAAAGACATCGGCCGTTCACTGACCAATCTTGTTGGTCGGGCTCAAGTGTCCTGTGTCGCAGGCACCCGGGCCGGCAGAACCCAGTTCGGGCGAACGAAGTGGCAGGTATAGCCGTCCGGCCGACGCTCAAGATAGTCTGGGTGCTCCGGCTCGGCCTCCCAGAAGGGTCCTGCCGGCGCCACCTCGGTAACCACCTTTCCCGGCCACAGACCGGATGCGTCGATGTCGGCGTGGGTGGCCTCCGCGACCCGACGCTGTTCGTCGTCGACGTAGAAGATTGCCGACCGGTAGCTGAGGCCCCGGTCGTTGCCCTGCCGGTTCGGAGTAGTGGGGTCGTGGATCTGGAAGAATAACTCTAGGATGCGCCGGCAACTCGTCCTGGCCGGATCAAAGACGATCTCGATGCCCTCGGCATGCGTCCCGTGGTTTCGATAGGTGGCATCCGGCACGTCGCCACCCGTATAGCCGACACGGGTTGCCAGCACACCTTCCTGGCGACGGATCAGGTCCTGCATGCCCCAGAAGCAGCCGCCCGCCAGCACCGCCCTCTCGCTACCCATATCGCTTCTCCGTGAGCCGTCGGTTTCCCGTCAGATGGGGTCCGCGGCGCCGTTTTGCCCTGCGGCCCCGTATCCATTCGCAATGTGGGACGATGGACCAGCTCCCCCTGGCCTCCAAGGTTAGCTGAAGGTGGAAGGCCGCTGTTCAGCATCCGTGCGCCGAACGAGGCTTCGCGCCATGAGCCGACCACCAGTTCGCAGGACCTGAACCGCCGCATGCGACCCTTTGCAGAAGCTGCAAACGTCCGCTTGCGGCTTGGTTGGTGGGTCATCGACCCACGACCGGAACGGGTGCAAGGCATCCCGGCTGCTCTTTCATGGCCATAGGGTCTGAGCAGACGCCGGCTGGAGCAATGATCCGCCGACGTCCGGTGTCATGCTTCCAACTCGACGTTACCGTCTGGCCTGGCTTGGCAAGCGAGGATGTAGCCATCCGCCTTGTCGTCCTCGCCGAGTGCGTCCTCCACCGACATTTGGACGTTGCCAGTCTTCAGCTTCACCATGCATGTTCCGCAGGATCCGGAGCGGCAGGCGCTGTCGATTTGAACGTTCACTCCGGCGGCCACGTCGAGCAGCGTCTCGCCTTCCCTGGCCTTGGCCGTCTTGCCAGAGCCAAGGAACCTGACTTCACCGACGACCTTTTCGGACTTGGCGGCCTTCCTCGTGGGATCGCGCTGGTCGGTGCCAAAAGCCTCAGTCCTGACCTGACCGGCCGGCACCCCCAGGTCGAGTAGAATGCCCTTGGCCGCATCCATCATAGGCGTCGGCCCGCAGATGTGGGCACGATGCAGGGCGATGTCGGGAACGGCCGCCGTGATGAAGCGGGCATCAATGTGCCCCGTATGACCCTCCCAGCCCTCCGGCTCGGGCGCCGTCATCGCGACGGCGACGCGCAGTCTCGGGTTTCGGCGGGTCAGGCTCTCGATCTCACGCTCGAAGATAAAGTCCTTTGGGCTTCGGAAGCTCAGCAGCAGGTAGATCGTCCCGGGCCACTCCGTCTCGGTGAGGTAGCGCACGCTGCTCATCATCGGCGTGATCCCGACTCCGCCGCCGATCAGGACGACGGTCGGCCATTCGGTGCCTGAGAATACGAAGGTGCCGCTCGGTGCCTCGATCTTGATCCGGTCGCCCGGCTGCACGTCGTCGTGGAGCCAACGGGAAACGGTGCCGTGCGTCTCGCGCTTGACGGTGATCTCCACGCGGTCCCGCCACGTCGGAGATGAGGCGATGGTGTAGGACCGTCGGACCGGGATGCCTTGGCGAACGCATTCCAGTGTCAGGTACTGCCCGGCGACGTGGCGGAACGGGATCTCGCCGCCGCCCGGTTCGACGAATCGGAACGTGCTGACCTCATCGGTGACCCGCTCGACCTCGCTGAGCTTCAACTTGCCCGACCACCGGACCTTGCCGGTCATCTCGTCATTCTTCTCGTAGGTCGTGATCGCCGGCCGCAGGAGGGAGGTCACCGGGAGGATCTCGACATCCCTGCGCCGGATTTCCGGGGACGGGAAGCACTTGCCGAAGGCCAGCAGGAGGCGCGGGTCGCCTGACACGCGGATTTTTCGCCGGGCGAACGCCCAGACCAAGCTCCTTTCCTTCGCGAGGAACCCAAGCCACGTCTTCGCATCGGCGGTCACCCGGAGGTCGGGCTTGTCGACCAAGCCGTCGCGGACGGCGATCTTGCCATCCCGCACCGTGACCGTCGCCTTGCGATTCTCGGCGCCCGTGAAGGTGAAGTGGTACACGGCATCGAGCCCATGCGCCTGCGCCGGCTGGAACACGATGGGCATGAAGGTCAGGAGACCCGAGATGGTGCGCGGCGTCATGCCGTTGCCCACCGGCTTCACCGTCTTATGCTTCCACTTGCGCCGGGCGATGGCTTCAGCGTCGGTCCCGGCCACGACGTAGACCGGCTCCGGCCGATCCTGGAGCGGCTTCAGGATGTCCCGGCGATGGGCGGCCTTGTCCTTCAGGTAGCTGCCGATCACGTCCTCGCCAGCCGGGCATACGGCGATGCAGTAGGCGGACTTGTAGTTCGCGCCGTAGGTCAGGCTCTGCCACATGGAGGCCGTCTCGGGCTCGTTCACCCGCCGGCGGTAGTCAAGAGCGTCCTTGGCATCCGCGATCTGCTCCACCCAGTCGGTGAAGCCGCCCAGGAATTCGCGGTAGTTGTGGGTGAAGCAGGCCTGGAAGTCGAACGGGGCATCGACCTTGATCGCACCGACCGGGCAGGCCGCGACGCAGAGCTTGCAATCGAGGCAGGGGTTGTAGTCGATGGCCTCGTCCGTGACGTCGACCTCCTGGTCGAGCAGGACCGTACCCAGCAGGATGAAGTTCCCGAACTTCGGATGGATCACGTTGCGGTGGATGCCCATCCGGCCCATGCCCGCCGCGACCGCCACGGGCTTGTGAGCCACGATCCAGATGGCGTTCCCGGGGTTCTGGTCCATCTCCATCGGGAAGCCCATCGAAGGGTTCACCGCTCGGATGCCCCTCTCCTGGAGACGCGCGACGATCTCGGCACAGACCGCGTTGGTATCGTGGCCGGCACGATGGAATTCGAGGTTGGCGACCGACCGCGGCGTCCCGCGAACCGGTGCCTGGGCCATCTTGACGACAATGCTCAGCAGCGAGCGCGTCCACGGATAGTGGCGCAGGATCTCATCGTGCTGGGGTTCGAGTTCGGCTCGGTCGATGCCGATGAAGCCAACGTCGTCCGCGCCACACTTCAAGGCAAGTGCCTTCAACTCTTCGGCACCAAACGACCTCCGTTCCGGGATCGTCCCCGTCCGCTCCATCTCGCGGTAATGCCTGACGGTGGGATGATCTTCGAGCTTCATTGGGACAATCACCCTTGCCGGAGAGCAAAATCGCCGAGCCGGACGGCACTCGGACACGATGTCATGCGGATGCGCTATAAATTATAATAGTAATCTAAATCAACGATCCTCGTCGCGAGCAAGCCGGTTGGTGCGCGGGTTACTCATCGATGGCTCGATCAGGGGGGTATGGCGCGCCTGTCGAAACTCGAGGGTTTCGTCCATCGTCACCCCGCAAAACAGCCTCGCGTGAGCAGGGCCGTCGCTGTATGGACGCCGACCCTCCGTTGCGGCTCAGCGAGCCGCGTCGAACCGGGCACCCCAGACGTTGATCGTCGGAGTCGCTTCGACCGGCGCGTTGGTCTCGTTCTCTATCAGGGCATTGCCGGAGACGTAGGTACGTTTGGGGGCACTCGACCCAGTGGCGAGGATAGTGTCCTGCCGCGGTGCTCTGATCACGACCGGCACAGTATAAGTATGCCCCCATGCTTCGAAAGTCCGATGATCCTGAGCGGCGGCAGGAGTGGCGAAACCGGCAGCGATGGCGACGGCAACTAGGGTGGAACGAAAGGTCATCGGAGTTCTCCTCATCAAGTGGGCTGTCGGCTAGCGCGGGTTCCTGGAACCAGGTACCTTGGCTAGTTGCGATAGAGTTGATATAAACGTATATGTCGATGCGGCAGTGCGGTGGCGCACATGCGTTGATACCAACTCTGATTGGCGAGGCTTTTTGGGACTGGCCCAGATCCTTGGCAGCACCAGCGGAGGCCCATATGGTTGGTATCAACTTTCTTAGGTGGGAACCATGGCGCAGAGGCCTCTCCTTACCCCGACGATAGCGGCATCCGTCGAGCAGGCCTGCCTCAGTTTTGCAGCGCAGAAGGCGGCACGTGCCGTTGGACGTCGGTACGATGCTGCCCTTCGCCCGACAGGGCTGTCGAACTGGCAGTTCACGTTGCTGATGATGCTCGTTCGCGAGGAACCGCCTACGATCAGTGCGTTGGCGCAGTTCTTAGCCACGGATCGGACTACCGTTACGGCCAACCTGAAGCCGCTGGAGCGTCGCGGACTTCTCTCGATCCTGGCTGATGTCGAGGATCGCCGGATCAGGCGCGTCGTGCTCAGCGATGAGGGACGAGCGCTCCTCGACAAAGCGTATCCCCTTTGGCAGGGCGCGCAGGATGCCACAGTCAAGCAACTCGGCCGGGTCGATCAGGACGCCTTTCGAGTAGCTGTGAAGGCCCTCTCGGCATAAGTTCAAGCTGCGGGACCGACGCTGAGGTCCTTGTATATGTGATCGGGTCGGAACCGGAACGTCTGCTTCTGGGCGAAGCGCCAGGGTCCGCTTTCCACCGAGGCTGTGTGAAAACGCTGCTGTTCTGATAGTCTCTGCGGGACGGCGGAGGCGGCTATGGCGCGTTTTGTTTGTGGTGCTGATCGCCATCAAGTCACGCTTCTGCCGAACCGGCTGGACGATTACGTATCCGAGGACAATCCGGTGCGCGTCGTCGATGCATTCGTCGACGAACTCGATTTCGCGGCTCTGGGTTTTGACGGCGTGGTGCCGGCCACGACGGGCCGGCCCGGCTACCATCCCGCGACACTGCTGAAGATCTACCTCTACGGCTATCTCCACCAAGTCGCCTCCAGCCGCCGCCTGGAGCGCGAGGCCGGCCGCAACGTCGAGCTGATGTGGCTGACCGGCCGCCTCGCCCCAGACTTCAAGACCATCGCCGACTTCCGGCGCGACAACGGTCCTGCGATCCAAGCCGCCTGCCGCCAGTTCGTGGTGCTGTGTCGCCAACTCGGCCTCCTGGCCGGTGGTGTCGTGGCGCTGGACGGCAGCCGCTTCAAAGCGGTGAACGCCCGTGATCGCAACTTCACCCCAGCCGCGGTCCGGCGCCGCATCGAGCAGGTCGAGGCGAGCATCGCACGCTATCTCGCCGCCCTCGACACCGCCGACCGCCAGGAAGACGAGGTCGCGCGCGTGCGCAAGGTGCGCATCGCCGAGCGTCTGGACGCCCTGCGGACGCGAATGCGCGAGTTGCAGGCGATGGAGACGCTCGTCGAGGCTGCCCCCGACCGGCAGATCTCGCTGACAGACCCGGACGCGCGGGCGATGGCCACGAGCGGTAAGGGCACGGGGATGGTCGGCTATAACGTGCAGGCGGTCGTCGACACCGAGCATCATCTGATCGTCGCGCATGAGGTGACCAACGTCGGGCACGACCGCACCCAGCTGGCGCACATGAGCCGCCAGGGCCAGGTGGCGACCGGGCATGAAGGGCTCAGCGTGCTGGCCGACCGGGGCTACTTCTCGGGCGAGGAGATCCTGGCCTGCGAGCAGGCCGGCATCGCGGTGACGCTGCCCAAGCCGCTGACCTCGGGCGCCAAGGCGGAGGGGCGCTTCGGCAAACAAGACTTCGTCTACGAGCCAGAGGCGGACGCCTACCGGTGTCCGGCCGGCGAGCGGCTCTCGTACCGTTACACGAACCTGGAGGGCGGACTGACGCTACGCCGCTACTGGACGACGGCCTGCCACGACTGCGCGATCAAGGCACGCTGCACGCCGGCCAAGGAGCGGCGGGTGACGCGGTGGGAGCACGAGGCTGTCTTGGAAGCCGTACAGCGCCGGCTCGACGCGGATCCTCATGCGATGCGCACGCGGCGCCAGACGGTCGAGCACGTGTTCGGGACGCTCAAAGGCTGGATGGGGGCGACGCACTTCCGGATGCGACGGTTGAGAAACGTGGCCACCGAGATGTGCCTGCAGGTCCTGGCCTACAATCTGAAGCGGGTCATGGCGATCCTCGGAACCGGGCCTCTCCTCACCGCCCTGCGGGCGTGAGGGCACGCGGCACCTCGCACCCCGTCACCAATCCGCGCCGACACACCCAACCGCGTTCTCACACAGCCTCCACCCTTTGCAGGCCTTGGGAAGGTCCGCTTTCAGGCTATTGGGTAGAGGTCCACGGCCGGGTTGGGTGGATTGCAGCCTGTCCGCATTTCAGATTTCAGATTGAAGAAGCAGACATTCGCCCTCTGGAAGGGGCGACGCTCGCCCATAACCCCCATTCTGGACGGCAACCTTGCGCATGCTCCTACAAGGCAAAAAGCGAAGGTCACATTTTAGTTCGTGGAGCGGTTGAAGGGCGAGGCATCCATCCATCTTTAGGAATTTAGGATGTCAAAAAGCTCACGCTCAGCGCGAACCAGTTTGAAGGGTCTGAGCGACGTCGAACGTCGTTTGGCACCCCAACGAAGTGGGAAACCATGGAAAGGAGACTGTGTGGGTACTGATGATGCTTTCGTGATGGGGATGCTGAAGGCCAAATTGGAAAGGACGTCGTCCCTCTGGCCTGCCCCCATTCGGTGGCCCAGGTTCGAAGTTAGTGCATCGTCGGTCGCGTGACGATGGCGGGGTGAGCGAGCGGCCCTGAGCCGCTCGGTTCGGTTGGCCAGATGACGACCTCGGGCGCAGGCGACTGATAGCCG
>NZ_JAKSYB010000028.1:0-255134 GCF_022829505.1 Methylobacterium sp. J-043
GAACGCCCGCTCCGGTTGCTCCGACAGGTACGATTCTTCCCTAGGAGACATTCATGAGAACGACACTCACTGCCGCCGCCTGCCTGCTCCTGCTGGGCGCGGCGGGGATGCCGGCCTATGCCCAATCGGTCGGCGAGAAGACCGGCGTGAACTCGCTGATCGGCGTCGCCCCGACGGCTCAGGACTTCGTCACGCAAGCCGTGATCAGCGACATGTTCGAGAAGCAGACCAGCCAGCTCGCGCTAGAAAAGGCCGACGAGAAGACCAAGGCCTATGCCAAGAAGATGATCGACGACCACAAGATGACGTCGGACGAGCTGACGACCGTGGTCAAGACCGGCGATATGAAGCTCACCATGCCGACCGCCCTGGATTCGAGCCATCAGAGCAAGCTCGACAAGCTCAAGAGCCTGAGCGGCGACGACTTCACCAAGCAGTATCACGACGATCAGGTCACGGCGCACAAGAACGCCACCGACCTCTACAAGCGCTACGCCGAGGGTGGCGATAATGCGGCGCTCAAGGCCTATGCCATCAAGACGAAGCCGCATCTCGACGAGCACCTGAAGATGGCTCAGGACCTCGACAACAAGAAGTAGTTCTTTATGCGTTTCGGGCGGCGTTCTTCTGTGAGCGCCGCCCGGTTTCAAGCGCGATCGTTCGTTTCTTCTACTCGGCCTTTGCTGCGAACGCCGCGGCCTTTGCGCGGATCACTTCCGCCGCCCGGTCGATGCCTGCGCGATCCACGTCGAGATTGGCCGTGGCGCGGATCTGATGCGATCCGATCGCCCGCACCCGCACCCCGTCTTCGAGACAGGCGCTCGCGAAGGTCGAGGCGGTGATGCCCAAGGCGTCCACCGTGAAGCACAGGATGTTCGACTGCCCCGCCGTCGGATCGAAGCCCAAGCCCGGCACGTCGGCGATGGCCCGGTGCAGCCGGCCGGCGTTGGCGTTGTCCTCTGCGAGCTGCGTCATGTGGTGGTCGAGGGCGTAGAGACCCGCCGCCGCCAGAACGCCCGACTGACGCATCGCGCCGCCGAGCCGGTACTTCCACTGCCACGCCTGCTCGATGAAATCCCGCGTTCCGCACAGGACCGCCCCGACCGGGCAACCAAGGCCCTTGCTGAGATCGATCCAGGCGCTGTCGAAGCCGGCCGCATACTCCGCCGCCGAAAGCCCGGTTGCCACGACCGCGTTGAGCAAGCGCGCCCCGTCGATATGCGCCTTCAGCCCGCGCGCCTGCGCGTAGTCGCGGATCAGGCGCATCTCGCCGATGTCCCAGACCGTCCCGCCGGAAAAGCTCGTCGTCTGCTCGACCGAGACCAGCCGTGAGCGCGGCGCCGTCCGCTGCGGAACCCGGATCGCCGCCTCGACCTGGGCCAGGGTGAACAGTCCGACCCGTGTCGGCAGCGCCTTCACCGAGACGCCACCGATCGCGGCGGAGCCTGCGGCCTCGGTGTTGTAGATGTGGGACTGGTCGTCGACGATGATCTCGTCGCCGGGTCGGCAATGGACGAGGATGGAGGCGAGGTTGCACATCGTGCCCGACGGCATGAACACCGCCGCCTCCTGACCGAGCATCTCAGCCACGCGCTCGCATAGGGCATTGGTGGTCGGATCGGAATTCGACTGCTCGTCGCCGACCTCTGCCCGCGCCATGGCCTCTCGCATGCCCGGTGTCGGACGCGTCTGGGTGTCGCTGAACAGGTCGATCATGGCGCATCCCTTCCTGGCGACGGGCCCCGTCCGATGGGCCATGCCGCTACCCTCCGCCGCAACGGGCTTCGACAGCGCCTCTGAATGCATGAAAAATTCAATTCACCGCAAGCCGTCGCGCGTTCCGCACCGACGGTCGGCGTCCGCAGGCCCGGAACTTTCCGTGTGGTTCACGAAGCTGGGAACGGCCACGTATCTCGACAGACGGTAGCCGCAAGTCTAGAAATTGCGACGCGTAGTTTCGCATTTAAAATTCTTTGAGAGCTCGATGAATAGAATTGAGCCCAGTATCGGGATCAGCCGTCGCTACCTTCATGACGAGGTGGCGGATCGGATGCGTGAACTGATCAACGAAGGCGAACTCGAGCCGCGTGCGCGCGTCAACGAGAGCGAGTTGACCGAGCGGTTCGGAATCTCGCGCACCCCGCTGCGCGAGGCGATCAAGATCCTGGCGACCGAAGGACTTCTGGAGCTGCTGCCCAACCGCGGCGCGCGGGTCGCAAGCATCTCACCCGACGAGTTGGAGGAGATGATCGAGGTCATCGCCGGGCTCGAAGCGACCGCTTGCGACCTTGCCTGCCGGACGATCAGCGACGAGGAACTGGCGGAGATCGAGGCGAAGCATCAGGCGATGATGGCGGCGTGGCAGGCCCGCGACGAGGCGATCTACTTCCGTCTGAACCGCGAGATCCACGAAGCGATCATGCTTGCGAGCCGCAACACCAAGTTGCGCAGCCTGTATCTGGGTCTCACCGGCCGGATTCAACGCTCCCGCTACAGCGCCCACCAGACCGAGGCGCAATGGGCCCAGGCGGTCGAGGAGCACAAGCGGATGATCCCGCTGCTCCGCGCCCGCGACGGCGAGGAACTCGCCGCGCTCATGCGCCGGCATATCCGCTCCAAGAAACCGGTGATCGCCGCGATCTACGGCGAAGAGGAGACCTGAGGCGCCACGATCGAACGGACGCCGGCTCAGCGCCCTTTGAAGTGCGGCGAGCGCTTGCCGAGGAAGGCCTCCATGCCCTCCCGGAAATCCTCGCTCATGTAGGTCATCACGATCAGGTCGTCGCCGGGCCGCTCGCCCTCGGCGGCCTCCGCCGCGCCCTCCTCGCCGATCCGTCGCAGGCCTTCCTTGGTGGCCTGGAGGGTGAGGGGCGCGTGGCTCGCGAGCAGGGTCGCCAGCGCATCCGCGCGGGCCGCGACGGCCGCGGCATCCTCGACCACCTCGTTGACGAGGCCGATCGCCAGAGCCTCCTGCGCCTCGACGAGCCGAGCGGTGAACAGGATGTCCTTCACGCGCGGCGCGCCGATGAGATTCGCCAGCCGCCTCAGCGTGTTCTGTGAGAGGCAGTTGCCGAGCGTGCGGGCGATGGGGATGCCGAAGCGGGCGTCGCGGCTGGCGATGCGCATATCGCAGGCCGCAGCGATGGCCGCGCCGCCGCCGGTGCAGGCTCCGGCGACCGCCGCGATGGTCGGCACCCGCAAGCGCTCCAGGCCACCGAGCACTCGGTCCATGAAGCGCTCGTACCCGATCGCATCCTCAGGTTTGCTGAAGCTACGGAACTGGGCGATGTCGGTGCCCGCCGCGAACGCCTTGTCCCCGGCGCCGGTGATGATCACCGCCTTGATCGCGCGGTCCGCCTCGATCCGCTCGCACAGTTCCACCAGCCCGCGATACATCGCGAAGGTCAGCGCGTTGCGCGCCTTCGGCCGGTTGAGGGTGATGCGGGCGATGCCCGCCGCGTCCACCGCGAAGAGCAGTTCGTCGGTCGCAGCGGTCTCGGCGTCAGCGTTCATGGGGCGGTTCCTCGTCAAGCGTCTCAGGCCGTCGTCTCGCGCACGACGCCCCGAGCGATCAGATCGTCGATCGCCGCCCCGTCATAGCCGGCTTGGGCCAAGATGGCGCGGCTGTGCTCGCCGAGCAGCGGCGCGGGGCCATGCACCCGCCCCGGCGTCGCCGAGAATTTGACCGGTAGGCCGAGCGTGCTCATCCGCCCGGCGCGGGCATGCTCGACCTCGACCACCATCTCGCGGGCGCGGGCCTGCGGGTCGGCCTGCATCGCGAGCACGTCGAGCACCGGTCCGGCCGGCACGCCGCCGGCTTCCAGGCGCGCGAGCCAGTCGGCGGAGGGCGCGGTGCGGAAATGCGGGGCCAGCGCCTGGGCCAGGGCCGCGCGGTTCGCCATCCGGTCGCGGTTGGCCGAGAAGCGCGGATCGGCAGCGAGATCCTCGGCGCCGAGCACCGCGAGCAGGCGCAGCCAGTTGGTCTGGTTCGCCGCGCCCAGGGTGATCCAGCCATCCGCCGTCTCGAACGCCTCGTAGGGCGCGTTCAGCGGATGGGCCGAGCCCATCGGCCCCGGCGCCACGCCGGTCGCCATGGCGATGGCCGATTGCCAGTAGGTGAGGGTGATCCCGGCCTCGAACAGCGAGGTATCGACGACCTGCCCCTCGCCGGTCTTCAGCTTGTGGACATGGGCGGCGAGCACGCCCATCGCCGCCAGGATGCCGGCAGTGATGTCGGTGACCGGCGGGCCGCATTTCATCGGCGGCCGGCCGGGCCCCTCGCCGGTGATGCTCATCAGCCCGCTCATGCCCTGCGCCACGAGGTCGAAGCCGGCGCGCTCGGCGTAGGGCCCTGAGCGGCCGAAGCCCGAGAGCGAGCAGTAGATCAGTCCCGGAAACTCCGCGCTGAGGACGTCGTAACCGAGGCCGAGGCGCTCCATCGTGCCGGCGCGGTAGTTCTCGATCAGCACATCGGTATCTGCGAGCAGGCGACGCAGCACCGCCTTGCCCTCCACGCTTTTGAGGTCGAGGGCGATCCCGCGCTTGCCGCGGTTCATCATCATGTAGGCGGCGCTTTCGCCCCCGATCGCCGGCGGCACCGAGCGGCGGGTGTCATCACCGCCATCGATCTTCTCGACCTTGATGACTTCGGCACCCATGTCGCCGAGCATCAACCCGCAGACCGGTCCGGCCATGATGTGGGCAAGTTCGACGACCTTCACGCCGGCCAGCGGGCCGGATTTCGCAACTTCCGTCATCGACCGGGCCTCAGTCGTGCCGCTTGGTCGAGGCACACGCACGACGCGAATCGAAAGCTGGCCGAGAGCCCATCACCTCAATCCTCCCAACGACGGCCGACCTTCCCTCCCGTGCAGCGATAGAGCCGCGTGAGAGGCAATGATGACCCGAATTTTGAATTGATTTTATGGCCCCGATCGCCGGCGAGGCAACCTATTTTGAATGCGGTTTTCCCGCACAAGGGCGAAGCAACGGCCGTGTTCGATGCGCGCGATGGAACGCGCGGGCCGGCTCCTGGTTGTCGGCGAAAGCGTGGCCGTCGGAATGTCTCCCTTTCGGCCCTATGGAGCGGAGGGTTCGATGCGCGGGTTGAGCACGGCACTGGGACTTGCGGCGGCCCTCGCCGTGACGGCAGCGAGCATCGCTCCGACAGAGGCGTCCTGCGCCCGCCGCATCATCAACAAATCCGGCTACATCGCCCTCGTCAGTCGCGACGGCGGCCCCTGGGTCGCGGTGCAGCCGAACCGCTCGCAGACGATCCAGTATTATCAATCAGGCCGCATCGACGTGGCCTTGACCTGCGGTCCCGGCGCCCTGCCGGAACAGGCCGCCTATCGGGCGAGCTACAGCACCGTTGCCGTCATCGACCGCTGCTACATCCGCTTCAGCGACGGCTTCTTCGAGGAGCAGCTCGGCGGCGGCTTCATCGGCCGGAAGGATCCGGGCCCGCTCGCCCTCAACAATCCGCGCCAGGGCGACCTCGTGGTCGGCCCGCAGGCCGGCGCCTGCCCGGCGATGGAGCGTGGGGCGATCACCGCCCGCTATTAGCCTTGCAGCCGGGCGCGTGTTAACCCGCGCGCCCCGTCGTCAGCGACGACGCGCCGAGACGAGATTCATGCGCTCGATCATTCCCCTAGCCGGAGCCATCGCCCTCGCCATGACCAGTGCCGCTTCCGCCGCCCAGCCCGTCACGCTGCCCTCGGGCCTCAGCTACACCGACGAGGTGGTCGGCACCGGCCCCGAGCCGAAGACCGGCCAGCAGGTCACCGTCCACTATACCGGCTGGCTCGATGAAGGCGGCGGCAAGCGTGGCAAGAAGTTCGATTCGTCGCGCGATCGCGGCCAGCCCTTCTCGTTCACCATCGGCGCGGGCCAGGTGATCCGCGGCTGGGACGAGGGCGTCGCCACGATGAAGGCCGGCGGCCGCCGCATCCTGACGATTCCGCCGGATCTCGGCTACGGCGCCCGCGGCGCCGGCGGCGTGATCCCGCCGAACGCCACGCTCATCTTCGACGTCGAGCTGATCGGCTCGCGCTAATCGTCGATTTCCGTCCGGCGCCCTCGCGGGCGCCGGATCGCCTTCGTGGCGGTCTCAGATGAGCTTGTGCTCGCGCGCCAGCGCCAGGAGATCGCGCTGCGGCCGGGCGCCGATATGCTCGATGACCTCGGCCGCCGCGAGCGCACCGAGACGGGCCGAGGCCACGTAGTCGATGCCGCGGGTGTAGCCCGCGAGGAAGCCCGCCGCGAACAGGTCGCCGGCCCCGGTGGTGTCGATCACCTCGCGCACCGGGAAGGCATCCACCGCCCGCACCTCGCCGCCGCGCACCACCAGCGCGCCCTGGGACGAGCGGGTGACGAGGCCGAGCAGATGCGTGCCCTGGCCGCCGCGCTCCTCGCGCAGAGCCGCAACGGCGGCGTCCGGATCATCGGTCTGATAGAGGCTCTGCAACTCACCGATATTGGCGAACAGGATGTCGATGCTGCCGTTGCGGATCAGTTCGAGGAATTCCTCGCGGTAGCGGCCGACGCAGAACGCGTCCGACAGGGTCAGCGCCACGGCGTTGCCGGCGGAATGCGCGACCTTCACCGCCTTGCGGAACGCGTCCTTGGCAGCCGGCGGATCCCACAGGTAGCCTTCGAGATAGGTGACGCGGGCCGAGCGCACGGTCGCCTCGTCCACGTCGTCGGGGGAGAGGCCCTGGCAGGCGCCGAGATAGGTGTTCATGGTGCGCTCGCCGTCGGGCGTCACCAGGATGAAGCAGCGGGCCGTCGCCGGGCCCTCGGTCGCGGGGGGCACGTCGAAGCGCACGCCGGTCGCCTTCAGGTCGTGACTGAACAGGCGGCCGAGTTCGTCCTCGTGCACTTTGCCGACGAAGCCGGTCTTGGCACCGAGCAGAGCGGCGCCGACGGCGGTGTTGGCACCCGAACCGCCGGAGACGACGGTCGCCGGGCCCATCACCTCGAAGAGGGTCTCGGCCCGCGGCTCGTCGATGAGCTGCATTGCGCCCTTCGCGACCCCTTGCTTGACGAGGAAGTCCTCGTCGGCGTGGGCGATGAGATCGACGATGGCGTTGCCGAGGACGAGGAGGTCGAGGGATTGTGACATCGGGCCGTCCGGTCTCGCGTGACAGATGGGCCGGGCCTGTCGCACCCCGCTCGGCAAGCGTCAAGCAAAGGCCGGCTCAAGGCTCCGCGAACAGGGCCGACACGGGGAGGGTGAGGCCGGGCGGATCGAGCGAGAGATCACCCGAGGCGGCGATGCCGTCCCTCGGCCGAGTCGATGAACTCAGTAACCGTCATCACTGCTGCAGCGCCTTCACCTCGCACTGCGCGTAATCCGAACTCGCCTTGACGTAAGCATTGAGCCGCTGGACGTAAGCCCCTGCGATCGATTGGAAAGCCTGAGCCTGGGCGTTGTAGGCCTTGATCGCGTCGTTGTAGCTGTAAGCCTCCCAGCCGGGGCAGCCGTCCTTCTTGTCGAGGCAGGCGGGCTTTTCGGGAAGCTTCGGCTTTTCCGGCCTTGCCTCCGCAGGCGGAGGCGTCGGCGGTGTGCAGGGGGCGGCGAGCGCCGGTCCCGCGAGGCCGGCAAGTGCCAGTGCCGTGATGATGCGTCCTGCCATGGTCCGTCCCCGCGCCGCCGTTTCGACGGTTCTGACGGTCGAGTTGTGGCGGGAATGGGGTCGCGTTAACGCACGGTCGCGCGAGATGCGGTAAACGCGGCTCATGCCGAGCACGCCCCTCTCCGCCGATGTCGAAGCCTTGAGCGAGGATGCCGCCCAGGCGCGCCATGTCGAGCTGTCGCGGGCGATCGAGCGGGCGAACGATCTTTACTACAATGAGGATGCGCCCGAACTCACGGACGCCGAGTATGACACCCTGCGCATGGAGCTGGAGGCGATCGAGGCGCATTTTCCCGCGCTGAGTGGCACCACCGAGGCGAGCGCGGGCGTCGGCGCCAAGCCTTCGGAGAAGTTCGCCAAGGTCCGCCACGCGGTGCCGATGCTGTCGCTCGGCAACGCCTTCGCCGACGAGGATGTCGAGGAATTCGTCGCCCGCGTGCGCCGCTTCCTGAACCTCGCGACCGAGGAGCCTCTGGCCTTCACCGCCGAACCGAAGATCGACGGCCTGTCGTTGTCGCTGCGTTACGAGGCGGGCCGGCTCGTCACCGCGGCGACACGGGGCGACGGCGAGGTTGGCGAGAACGTCACCGCCAACGCGCTGACGGTGAACGACATCCCTGAAACGCTCTCTGGCGAGGGCATCCCCGAGGTGCTGGAGGTGCGCGGCGAGGTCTATCTCTCGCACGAGGATTTCGCCGCCATCAACGCGCGCCAGGAGGCGGCGGGCAAACCACTCTTCGCCAATCCGCGCAACGCCGCCGCCGGCTCGCTGCGCCAGCTCGATCCGGCGATCACCGCGTCGCGCCCTTTGCGCTTCTTCGCCTATGCCTGGGGCGAGGTCTCCGAGCCCTTCGCCGACACGCAATCGGCGGTGCTGGAGCGGTTCCGAGGCTGGGGCCTACCGGTGAACCCGCGGACCAAGCTGTGCCGCTCGGCCGAAGAGATGATCGCGCATTACCGCGCCATCGAGGCCGAGCGGGCGGGGCTCGGCTACGACATCGACGGCGTCGTCTACAAGGTAGACGACCTCGGCTTCCAGCGCCGGCTCGGCTTCGTCAGCCGGGCGCCGCGCTGGGCGCTGGCGCACAAATTCGCGGCGCAGGAAGCGATCACCGAACTTCTGGCCATCGACATCAATGTCGGCCGCACCGGCTCACTCAACCCGCTGGCGCGCCTCAAGCCCGTCACTGTCGGCGGCGTCGTGGTCTCGAACGCGACGCTGCACAACGAGGGCTACGTGCAGGGCGTCGGCGCCGATGGTGAGCCGATCCGCGAGGGCCGCGACATCCGCGTTGGCGACACGGTGATCGTGGTGCGCGCGGGCGACGTCATCCCGAAGGTGCGGGACGTGGTGCTCGACAAGCGCCCGGCCGATGCGGTGCCCTACGTCTTCCCGGACACTTGCCCGGCCTGCGGCAGCCGGGCCGTGCGCGAACTCAACCCACGCACGAAGAAGATCGACGCGATCCGCCGTTGCACCGGGGGGCTGATCTGCCCGGCGCAGGGGGTGGAGCGGCTCAAGCACTTCGTCTCGCGCAATGGCTTCGACCTCGAAGGCTTCGGGCAGACCTATATCGAGGTGCTGTTCGAAGCCGGCCTCGTGAAGCAGCCCGCCGATCTGTTCCGCCTGCCATTCGAGCCCCTGAAGGCCGCGATCGTCGCCCGGCGCGAGGCGCTGTCTGCGCAACGCCGCGCCGAGGGCGAGCCGGCGCCGAAGAAGCCGACCAAGAAGAAGGGCGAGGAGGAGGACAAGGCGATCAAAAATCTGCTCGCCTCGCTCGACGCACGCCGAACAATCCCGCTCAACCGCTTCCTGTTCGCGCTCGGCATCCCGCAGATCGGCGAATCGACGGCGAAGGCGCTGGCCAAGCGCTTCCCCGACATGCCCGCCCTGATGCCGGCGATCGAGATGGCGACGCGGGAGCAGGCCGGCCAGGACTGGCTCGAACTCTCGGCACTCCCGCGGATCGGCCCCGGCACCCGCGACCGGCTGTTCGAAACACTCGATCCGTTGCCCGGCGAGGCGATGCAGGATTTGCCCCTCGGTGCGCGCCTGCGCGGGCGGCTCACGCCCAGCCAGCGCGAGGCGGTGCTCGCCCATTACGGCAGCGAGGAGGCTACGGACGCGGCGCTGGAGCGGGCCGCCTCGCAGCGGCCCGGTGACGCCTACCGATTGTTCGCCGATGACGGCGAGATCGGTCCTGTGGCGACGGATTCATTGATCCAGTTCTTCTCCGAGCCGCACAACGACGCGGCGGTGCGGGCGCTGCTCGAAGAGGTGGGAACCGAGCCGCTCGCCGCGACGGCCTCGGCAGCGGCGTTTGCCGGCAAGACCGTGGTGTTCACCGGCACCCTCGAAAAGATGACCCGCAGCGAGGCCAAGGCCACCGCCGAGCGCCTCGGCGCCAAGGTCTCGGGTTCGGTCTCGGCCAAGACCGACCTCGTGGTCGCCGGCCCCGGAGCCGGCTCGAAACTCAAGGACGCCGAGCGCCACGGGGTGAAGGTGATCTCGGAGGACGATTGGTTGGCGATGCTGGCGGAGGCGTAAAGTTTTGCGCGAGCCTTGACCCCGCGCCCCCCGCGGCGCAATCCGTGCCCCGGATCAGCCGGCCGGGCGGCCGCTCCGTCGTCAGACGGGGAGGAAAGTCCGGGCTCCATGGAGAGACGGTGCCGGATAACCTCCGGCGGGGGCGACCCTAGGGACAGTGCCACAGAGAGCAGACCGCCTTGCTTGGGCTCGTCCTTCGCAAGGTCAGGGTGAAAGGGTGCGGTAAGAGCGCACCGCGGACGCGGCAACGCGGACGGCACGGCAAACCCCACCGGGAGCAAAACCGAATAGGGGCGACACGCCTTTCCCGCGAGGGGAGGGCAGGCCCTCTCTCCAGGCTCGTCGCCCGGGTTGGTTGCTCGAGGCGGCCGGTAACGGACGTCCCAGAGGAATGGCTGCCACGTCCGTGAGTTCATCTCACGGGCCCTACAGAACCCGGCTTACAGGCCGGCTGATCCACCCGGAGGCTCGCCCGGCAGCTCAGAAGAGAGCCTTCTCAATTCGATGCGGCGAAGTGCTTCCCGAACATCGGGAATTCCGCGCTGGCGCACCATGCGTCGATCGCGAGAGTTGCCGCCCTCCCGCCTGGTAAACCTCAAGAAAACGACCCCGGCATTGACGCTCGGTTAACCTTGATGCGGTCAGATCAGAGCTGCCTGCATGGTCAAGCTCGTTGACGCGTTTCGAGGGCCCATGTTACCCCGCGCCATCCCGTTGACGCCCTGTTCTGGATCGGCCAACACTCGCTCAGGTTGCCTCGCGGGACTGCGCGCGCATGGCCGGAGCCGCTCGCGGTTCGGCGTCGCCCCATCTGATCGGGCCGCCCTGCGGTCCGTCCACTCTGCAGGCTCCCATGATGCATCCCCCGCCGGGTGGCGCCCGAGCTGTCTTCGGATTCCGCGAGAGCGACGTGGGACGATGCCGATGAGCCGGGCGCCGCGCACGGCAAGGCCCGAGATGCCGAAGGGCGAGCAGGCGCGCCACGTTCCCGTCCTGCTCGCCGAAGTTCTCGCCGCGCTCTCCCTCGACCGGCCGGGCCTGGCCGTGGACGGCACCTTCGGTGCGGGCGGCTACACCCGCGCGCTGCTCGAGGCCGGGCCGGAGGTGCGCGTGATCGCCATCGACCGCGATCCCAGCGCGATCCGGGGCGGAGCGGATCTCGTGAATGCCTCCGGGGGCCGACTGCGGCTGGTCCAGGGCCGCTTCGGCGATCTCGACACGCTCATCGCCGATCAGGACGAGGCGCAGGCCGATTGGGTCGTGCTCGATATCGGCGTGTCCTCGATGCAGATCGACGAGGCGCAGCGCGGCTTCTCGTTCCGGCAGGACGGGCCGCTCGACATGCGCATGGGCGGGGAGGGCCCCTCGGCAGCCGACCTCGTGAACGGCGAGGAGGAGACCACGCTCGCCGACATCCTCTACCATTTCGGCGAGGAGCGCCGCTCGCGCGCGGTCGCCCGCGCCATCGTCGAGGCGCGGCGCCGCGCCCCGATCGAGACAACGGCGCAGCTTGCCGACCTCATCGCCGGCGTGGTGCGGCCCGAGCCCGGCAGCCCGATCCATCCGGCGACCCGCAGCTTCCAGGGCCTGCGGATCGCGGTGAACGACGAACTCGGCGAGTTGGTGCGCGGCCTGCATGCCGCCGAGCGGGTGCTCAAGCCCGGCGGCCGGCTCGCGGTGGTGACGTTCCATTCGCTGGAAGACCGCATCGTCAAGCAGTTCTTCTCCGCCCGCAGCGGCCGGGCGGCGCAGGCCTCCCGGCACGTCCCGGGCGTGGAGCGGCTGGCGCCCAAGAGTTTCAAGCTGGTGACCAAGGGCCCCATCCTGCCCTCGGAAGCCGAGACGGACGTGAACCCGCGGTCGCGCTCGGCCAAGCTGCGCGCCGGCGAGCGGACCGACGCGCCCGCGCCGCCGGTGCTGAGCGCCATCGAAACGCTGGCGAGCCTGCCGGCTCCACAGGGACGGGGGCCACGGCGGTGATCCGGCTTCTCAACGTGCTGGCGATCGTCGGGCTGATCGGCTCGGCGGTCTACGCCTACTCGATCAAATACGACACGCTCTATCAGGCGGGTCAGGTCTCCAAACTGAAGACCGGCCTGCACAAGGAGCGGCAGGCCATCGCGGTGCTGCGCGCCGAGTGGCAACTCCTGACACGCCCGGACCGGCTCCAGGCGGCGGTCGAGCGGCATCTCACCCTCGAACCGATCGGCAACGGGCATCTCGCCCGCCTCTCCGACCTGCCGAACCGGCCCGACCGCGGTGACGAGATCGGCCGCCTGCTCGCCTCCACGGCGACCCCGACCGTGACCCCGACGGACAAGCCGGGGAGCGCCCGCGACGAGCCGCGCACCACCGGCTCCGTCACCACCCGCACCGTCTCCACCCGCCCGCCCGCGGTTTCGAGGTAGCGTCCCCGTGTCCCACGATCCGTCCCAGGAAGATCCGTCTCAGGGTCTGCAGCACGAGCAGCCGGTCGCGGCCGATGCGGCCGTGCCGGAGCCGGGCCCGGACCGTGTGGTGAGGAGCGAGCCGCCGGCCTCGGCGCTGACGCGGCTCGCCCGGATGATGTTCCGCCTCGCGATCGAACGCTCGCATGCCCGCGTGGCGCTGGTCGGCCTCGCCTTCACGGCGGTCTTCCTTACCATCAGCGTGCGGCTGATCGTGATCGCGGCGACGCCGGCGAGCAACAGCGACGAGCACCGGGTGGCGGCCGCCGCCACCACGGCGATCCGCCCGGACATCATCGACCGCAACGGCGAGATCCTCGCCACCGACATCCGCACCGTCTCGGTCTTCGCCGAGCCGAAGCGGATGGTGCGCACCTTCGACACCGACGAGGCGGTCGAGCTCCTGACCGCCGTGCTGCCCGAGCTGAACGCGGCGGAGCTGCGCGCCAAGCTGTCCTCGAAGAAGGGCTTCGTCTGGATCAAGCGCGAGATCACGCCGAAGCAGCAGCTCGAAGTCCACCGCCTCGGCATCCCCGGCGTCGGCTTCCTGCCCGATCACAAGCGCGTCTACCCGAACGGGGTCGCGGCCGCGCACATCATCGGCGCGACAAACCTCGACAACATCGGCATCGCCGGCATCGAGAAGTACATCGACAACCGCGGCAACAAGGCGCTCAACGAGTTCGGCCTCGTGGCCAAGCAGACCGACCTCTCGCCGATCCAGCTCTCCCTCGACCTGCGCGCCCAGTTCGCCCTGCGCGACGAGCTCGTGAAAGGCGTGGAGAAGTTCAAGGCCAAGGCCGGCGCCTCGATGATCCTCGACGTGACCACCGGCGAGGTCGTCGCGCTCGCCTCCTACCCGGATTTCGACCCGAACGAGCCGAAGGACGCGTTGTCGGACGACCGCATCAACCGGATGAATGTCGGCGTCTACGAGATGGGCTCGACCTTCAAGGCGATGACTCTCGCCATGGCGCTCGATTCCGGCAAGTACAACGTCAACTCCACCTTCGACACCCGCGGCGGCGTGCTGCACTGGGGCCGGCAGAAGATCCACGACTACCACGCCACCGGGCGCGTGCTGACCATGCCGGAGGTGTTCACCCACTCCTCCAACATCGGCTCGGCCAAGATGGCGCTCGGCGTCGGCGTGCCCGGCCACCGCGCCTTCCTCAAGAAGATGGGCCTGCTCGACCGGATGCGCACCGAGCTGCCGGAATCGGCCGCGCCGATCCTTCCGCCGCGCTGGGCCGAGATCAACACCATCACCATCGCCTTCGGCCACGGCATCGCGGTGGCGCCGATCCAGGCGGCGGCGGCGGTGGCGGCGATCATCAACGGCGGCGACCTGATGACGCCGACCTTCCTGAAGACCGACGAGCCGACCGCGCGGGGCAAGGCCAGCCACGTGATGAAGCCGGAGGCCAGCGAGGCGATGCGCTTCATCATGCGCCTCAATGCCGTCGAGGGCTCGGCCAAGAAGGCGTCGATCCCGCTCTACTACGTCGGCGGCAAGACCGGTACGGCCGAGAAGGTCATCAACGGGCGCTACGCCAAGAACCGCCTGTTCACGACCTTCATGGCCGCCGCCCCGATGGACAAGCCGAAATACCTGTTCCTGACGATCATGGACGAGCCGCAGGGCCTGCCCGAGACCGGCGGCTACGCCACGGCCGCCTACAATTCGGGCACGGTCACGGGCAAGATCATCGAGCGGGCCGCGCCGATCCTCGGGCTGGCCCCGCGCTTCGATCCGCCGGTGAAGCCGTTCCCGCTGATGGTGAAGCTCGGCGCCTACCATGCGACCATGGTGGACGGGCAGTGACGATGGCCTGTACCCCAGGGCGATCGCCTATAGCGATCACTCTGGGTTTTATGCCAGCCTCAAGCGCCGGCGCCCGCCTCCGCGGGCTCAGGCTTTCGCTCCGCTCGATGCATCTCAGGACCGAAGTCCCGAGATGCCCGCTCCGCGCGACGCTCTTCGCGCCGCGAAGCCGCTCATGCGACTTCGAGTATTGGCCTTTGGCCCATACACAGACGGCCTGACCCGCACGGACGCTTCCGAGGATTGTTTTGCCGATGAGCCAGCCGACGCCTGACGACCGGACTCTTGGCGACCAAACTCTTGGCGCCCTGTTCCCGGAGGTGGATGCGGCCATCGCCGGCCGCCCCGTCGCTGGCCTCACCGCCGACAGCCGTAAGGTCGTACCCGGCGGCGTGTTCGTGGCTGTTCCCGGCACCGCCGCCGACGGCCGCCGCTTTGCCGCCGCCGCCGGATCGGCCGGCGCGGTCGCCGTGGCCGGGGAGGGGACGCGCCCGGACGACCTGCCCGAGGCGACAGCCTGGATCGAAGTCGCGGATGCCCGCCGGGCGCTGGCGCTCGCCGCCGGCCGCCTGTCCGGGCGCCAACCGGAGACGGTGGTGGCGGTCACCGGCACCAGCGGCAAGAGTTCGGTCGCCGACTTCGTGCGGCAGATCCTGTCACGCCTCGGCCGGGACTCGGCGAGCCTCGGCACCGTCGGCATCGTCACCAACCGGGGCGCGGAATACGGCTCGCTGACGACGCCCGACCCCGTCACGCTGCACGAGACCCTGGCGCGTCTGGCCGACGAGGGCATCACCGATCTGGCCATGGAGGCTTCCTCCCACGGCATCGAGCAGCGCCGTCTCGACGGGGTGGAACTGACGGCCGCTGCCTTCACCAATCTCGGCCGCGACCACCTCGATTATCACCCCACCATCGAGGACTATCTGGAAGCCAAGCTCCGCCTGTTCACGACGCTGCTGCCGAAGGGCCGCCCGGCCATCGTCAACGCCGACGGTGCATATGCCGAGCGCGTCGTCGGCGTCGCCGATGCCGCCGGCCATGCCATCCGCACCACGGGGCGCGGCGGCAACTTCATCCGCCTCGTCGAGGCCGGGACGGAGGGTTTTGCGCAGAGCCTGACGCTCGCCCATGACGGTCGGGAGTACCGCGTGCGCCTGCCGCTCGTCGGCGGCTTCCAGGTGGAGAACGCGCTCGTTGCGGCGGGCCTCGCCTTGGCGACGGCGGCGGGGGCCGCCGATCCCGCCGGCGTCTTCGCCGCGCTCGAAGGGCTCACCGGCGTGCCGGGCCGCATGGAGCGGATCGGTGAGGCGAAGGGCGGGCTCTGCCTCGTAGATTACGCCCACAAGCCGGAAGCCCTTGAGCATGTGCTGACGGCTTTACGCCCCTTCGCCAGCGGGCGCCTCTTCGTGGTGTTCGGCTGCGGCGGCAACCGCGATGCCGGCAAGCGGCCGATCATGGGCGCAATCGCCGAGCGCCTCGCGGATCGGGTCATCGTCACCGACGACAACCCCCGCAACGAGGAGCCCGCCGCCATTCGCGCCGCCATCCTCGCCGCGGCACCGGGCGCGGAGGAGATCGGCGACCGGGCCGAGGCGATCCGCGCGGGCGTGCGGGATTTGGCGCCCGGCGACGTGCTGGTCGTGGCCGGCAAAGGACATGAAACCGGCCAGATCGTCGGGCCACGGGTGCTCCCGTTCTCGGATCACGACACCCTGCGCGCCGCGATCGCGGAGTTGAACGGATGACCGACGCCCCCCTCTGGACCCCTGCCGCCCTGGAGGCGGCCACCGGCGGGCGCCTGATCGGCGCGCCGCGCGCCGTCACCGGCGCCTCGATCGACACCCGCAGCCTGGAACCCGGCGACCTGTTCTTCGCCATCCGCGGCGAGACGCGGGACGGGCACGACTTCGTGCGCGCTGCCCTGGACAAGGGCGCTGGCGCGGCGGTGGTCGCGGAAGCGCGTGCGAAGGAATTCGAGGGCGTCGGCCCGGTGCTCGCCGTGCCGGGTGAGGGCGAGGATCCGGTTCTGGAGGCGATGCGCCGCCTGGGCCTCGCCGCCCGCGCCCGCACTGGGGCGGCGATCGTCGCGGTGACCGGCTCCGTCGGCAAGACCGGCACCAAGGAAGCCCTGCGCCACGTGCTCTCGGCGCAAGGCGCCACGCACGCCTCGGTCGCCTCCTACAACAACCACTGGGGCGTGCCGCTGACGCTGGCGCGGATGCCGGAGGCCAGCCGCTTCGGCGTGTTCGAGATCGGCATGAACCACGGCGCCGAGATCCTGCCGCTGACCGCCATGGTGCGGCCGGACGTGGCGCTGATCACCACGGTCGAGCCGGTGCATATCGAGCATTTCCGCTCGCTCTCCGCCATCGCCGACGCCAAGGGCGAGATCTTTTCCGGGTTGAAGCCCGGCGGCATCGCCGTGATCAACCGCGACAACCCGAACTACGAGCGGCTGCTCGCCCACGCCCACGCCTCGCGGGCGGGCCGTGTCATCACCTTCGGCGAGCACGCGGCGGCGGATGTGCGCGCCCACCGTATCCTGACCCGGCCCGACGTCTCGGTGGTCGACGCCACCGTGATGGGCGTGCCCCTGACCTACCAGCTCGGCACGCCGGGCCGGCACGTCGCGATGAACTCGCTCGGCGTGCTCGCCTGCATCCACGCGCTGGGCGCCGACCTCGCCCGCGCCGCCCTGTCGCTGGCGAGCCTCAAGCCGCCGGTCGGGCGCGGCGAGCGCACGGCGCTTCGGATCGGAGACGGCGAGGCCTTCCTGATCGACGAGAGCTACAACGCCAACCCCGCCTCGATCCGCGCCGCCCTGGCGACGCTCGCCGGGATCGAGACCGGCGCCAAGGGGCGGCGCATCGCCGTGCTCGGCGACATGAAGGAACTCGGCGCGGCCGGCGAAGCGCTGCACCGCGAGCTGGCGGACGCGGTCGCCGCGAACGGCATCGATCGCGTCTTCGCCGTCGGCCCGCTGATGGCGCACCTGTTCGAGGCACTGCCGATGCCGGTACGGGGGACGGCCGCGCCGACCGCCGAGGGTGTCGCCGACGCCGTCCTCGCGACCCTGCAGCCGGGCGATGCCGTGATGGTCAAGGGCTCCAACTCCATGCGCATGGTCCGCATTGTCGAAGCGGTCAAAGCCCGCTACGCGGTCGCGCCGGACCCGCGCGAAGCCTCGCTGAACGCGGTTCGCTGAGCTTCACTCCATCGTCCGGGCCCTGGCGCCCGGCCGTTCCATCCGGCCGCGCGCGACGCCGTGCCGGGCGTGTCGACAAAGAACCTGCCGCGGGCGGACTGAACGCATGCTCTATCTGCTGTCGGAACTGAGCGGCACGCTCACGCCCCTCAACGTGTTCCGCTACATCACCTTCCGCACCGGCGGCGCGCTGTTCACGGCGGGCTTCTTCGTGTTCTGGTTCGGGCCCTGGATCATCTCGCTGCTGCGCCTGCGCCAGGGCAAGGGCCAGCCGATCCGCGAGGACGGCCCGGCCTCCCACCTGACCAAGCGCGGCACGCCGACCATGGGCGGCCTGATGATCCTGGCCGGGGCCGTCGTCTCGATCCTGCTCTGGACCAACCCGCACAACCACTACGTCTGGGTGACGCTCGCGGTGACCCTCGGCTTCGGGGCGATCGGCTTCTACGACGACTACCTCAAGGTGACGAAGCAGTCGCACAAGGGCTTCTCGGGCCGGTTCCGCCTACTGCTTGAATTCGCGATCGCGGGCGCGGCCTGCCTGATGATCTCGCTCTACTCGCCCGCCGGATTGCAGAACCAGCTCGCCTTCCCGGTCCTCAAGGACACGCTGCTGAATCTCGGCTGGTTCTGGGTGCCGTTCGCCGCCTTCGTGATCGTGGGCGCCGGCAACGCGGTCAACATCACCGACGGCCTCGACGGGCTCGCCATCGTCCCCGTGATGATCGCCTGCGCCACCTTCGGCGTGATCGCCTACCTCGTCGGCAACGTCATCTATGCCGGCTACCTGCAGGTGAACTACGTGCGCGACACCGGCGAACTCGCCGTGGTCTGCGGCGCGGTGATCGGGGCGGGGCTCGGCTTCCTCTGGTTCAACGCGCCGCCCGCGCAGATCTTCATGGGCGATACCGGCTCGCTGGCACTCGGCGGCCTGCTCGGCTCCATCGCCGTGGCGGCCAAGCACGAGATCGTGCTCGCCATCGTCGGCGGCCTGTTCGTCTTGGAGATCATGTCGGTGATCATCCAGGTCGTCTCGTTCAAGCTCACGGGCAAACGCGTCTTCCGCATGGCGCCCATCCACCACCACTTCGAGCAGAAGGGCTGGAAGGAGCCGCAGGTCGTGATCCGGTTCTGGATCATCGCCGTCATCCTCGCGCTGGTCGGGCTCGCCACGCTGAAGCTGCGCTGAACCGTGGCCGGACAAGAGACATCTTCCATGACCCCAGCCACCACCTTCGCCGGCCGGAAGGTCGCCCTGTTCGGCCTCGGCGGGTCCGGGCTCGCCACTGTGCGCTCGCTGCTGGCCGGCGGCGCCGACGTGCTGGCCTGGGATGACAACGCGGGGAGCCGCGACCGCGCCCGCGAGCAGGGCATCACCGTCACCGATCTCAACGAAGCCGATTGGTCGGGCTTCGAAGCCCTGGTGCTGGCGCCGGGCGTGCCGCTGACCCACCCCGAGCCGCACTGGACGGTGGGGCTGGCGCGGCAGGCCGGCATCCCGATCATCGGCGACATCGAGATTTTCTGCCGCGAGCGTGCGGCCCTGGCGCCCGACGCAGCCTTCGTGGCCATCACCGGCACCAACGGCAAATCCACAACCACGGCGCTCACCGCCCACCTGCTGCGCCATGCCGGGCGCGACGTGCAGATGGGCGGCAATATCGGCACCGCGATCCTGTCGCTGGAGCCACCGGCGGCAAACCGCGTCCACGTGGTCGAAATGTCCTCGTTCCAGATCGACCTGACCCCCTCGCTCAAGCCCGGCATCGGCATCCTGCTCAATCTGACGCCGGACCATCTCGACCGTCACGGCACCATGGAGAACTACGCCGCGATCAAGGAGCGGCTGGTAGCGGGCGCGGATCTCGCGGTGATCGGCGTCGATGACACCTCCTGCGCAGCGATCGCCGCGCGCCATACGGGCGAGCGCATTCGCCTCCATGTCGAGGGGCACGGCGACGCGGCGGGCGACTATGTCGGCGCCAACGGTACGGTGCGCGGCCCCGACGGCGCCGTGATCGCGGAAGTCACCGGCATCCAGGCGCTGCTCGGCGACCACAACCTCCAGAACGCCGCCGCCGCGGTCGCCGCCGCGATCCGCCTCGGCCTCACCGGCGCGGAGATCGCGGCGGGGCTGACGAGCTTTCCCGGCCTCGCTCACCGGATGGAGCCCCTGCGCCGGATCGGCCCGACGCTGTTCGTCAACGATTCCAAGGCGACCAACGCCGATTCCACCGAGAAGGCGCTGCTGGCCTTCCGCGACATCCACTGGATCGTCGGCGGCAAGGCGAAGGAAGGCGGCATCGAACCGCTGGCACCGCTGTTCGAGCGCGTGGCCCACGCCTACCTCATCGGCGCATCGAGCGAGGCTTTCGCCGCGACGCTGGACGGGCGCCTGCCCTTCACCCGCTGCGGCACGCTGGATGCCGCGACCGAAGCGGCGGCGCGGGCCGCCCAGGCATCCGGAACCGAGGCCCCCGTCGTGCTGCTGTCGCCGGCCTGCGCCTCCTACGACCAGTTCCCGAACTTCGAGGTCCGCGGCGACCGGTTTCGTGCTCTGGTCGCCGCTCTGCCGGACGCCTGAGGGCGGGCCGGGGCCCGCTCAGGCACTCTTGCCAACTGGCCGCGGGCTCGGGGCCGGTTCGGCGGCCTTGGCCTCAGACGGCGTCTCGCGTCCTTTGCCGACCGTGCGGCGGGCGCGGAAGACGGGCCGCGCCTCCGCTTCCCGCCGCTTCAGCATGGTGCGGAACTCGTCGCGCCGCTCGTGGATCGAGGCGATGACGTTGCCCATGGGCACGCCGACATCGACCAGCACAGCCTCCGAGAGTTGCAGCGAGGCCTCGATCGTCTCGGGCACCGCGTCATCGACGCCCATCTCGTAGAGCTGTGTGGCGTGGCGTGCGTCGCGGGCGCGGGCGACGATGGTGAGGTCCGGTCGCTCGGCGCGTGCGGCCTGCACCACCGCCTCCACGGCGCGGGGGTTGTCGAGGGTCACCACGAGCGCGCGAGCCGTGGCGATGTCGCAGCGGCGCAGCATCTCCGTGTTGGCGGAATCACCGAAATAGACCGGGCTGCCGAGCCGACGCTGTTCGGCGACGCGGGCGGGGTCCGAATCGAGGGCGATGTGCGAAATCGCGTGGCGCTTGAGCATCTCGCCGACGAGCCGCCCGACCCGGCCATAGCCCGCGATGATCACGCGATTCTGCTCCGGCTCCGGCACCGGCTCGGCCTGCGCCGGACTGGTTTGCTGCCTCAAAGCGCGGCCGCCGATGCGGCGGGCGAGCGTGGCGAGGCCGGGGATCGCGATCATGGTCACGGTGGTGACGATGAGGGCGGCGCCACCCACCGGCTCCGGCACGAGCCCCGTCGCCATCGCACCGCCGATCAGCACGAAGGCGAACTCGCCGCCGGGGCCGATCAGCAGGGCGGCCTCCAGGGCGACTGAACGGGACAGCTTCATGATGCGGGCGCCGACGAGCACCACGGCGCCCTTGATGACGAGGAGCCCGACCGACAGGCCGAGGATCGCGCCCGGCGCCGCGATGAGCTGGGCCGGATCGAGATTCATGCCGACCGAGACGAAGAACACCCCGAGCAGGAGCCCTTTGAACGGATCGATGGTCGCCTCGATGGCGCGGCGATACTCGGTCTCGGCCAAGAGCAGGCCGGCGACAAAGGCGCCGAGCGTCATCGACAGGCCGCTGCCCGCCGCGACCAGGGCGGTCGCCACGATGACGAGCAGGCAAGCCGCCATGAACAGTTCCGGCGAGCGGGTGCGCGCGACGAGATGAAAGAGCGGGCGCAGTGCGACCCGGCCGGCCACGACGATCACAACGAGGGCAATTGCCGCCTGTCCGAGCGCCAGGGCGAGCGCGACCCCGAGGTCGCCGCCATCCTTGCGGCCGAGCACGGCAATGGCGAACAAGATCGGGGCGACCGCCAGATCCTGGAACAGCAGGATCGCGAAACTGGTGCGGCCGGCCGGCGTGCCGAGCCGCTTCTGCTCGGCGAGCACCGGCAGCACCACGGCGGTCGAGGAGAGGGCGAGCGCGAGCCCCACCAGCACCGCCCCGGCCACGGGCTGATCGAGCACGACGAGGATCACGGCGATCACCGCGGCGGAGGCGATCACTTGGATCGCGCCGAGGCCGAAGACGAGCCGGCGCAACACCCGCAGGCGCTCCCAGGACAGCTCGATCCCGATCATGAACATCAGGAAGATGACGCCGAACTCGGCCAGATGCGCGATCTCGGCGCGGTTGCCGATGGTGAACGGCGCGAGCCACGGATGCGCGTCGGCGAAGCGCCCGAGGCCGAACGGGCCCAGCAGGGCGCCCGCGCCGATGAAGCCGAGCACCGGGCTGATCCGCAGGCGGTGGAACAGCGGCACGACGATGCCGGCGGTGACGAGAAAGAGGATCGCCTCCCGGTAGCCGCCCGCATGCGCGCCGGCTTCCGCGGCGATCTGGGTTCCGGCCTGCACGGGGTCGGTCATCGGGCTGATACGCTGACGCCTGGAGAGGAGGAGAGGGGTCCGGCCCGTCTCCCTGCATCTTCGATGCCGCGGGAGGAGCCGGCCGCATCATGGGCGGCGAGCCCGCGGCGGAGCAACCGTTTTCCGTGGCGAGTCGCCGATTTCGCAGCACCTGCTCACCGGGCCTGATCGCTGTGGGCCGCCATCCACCGCTCATCGCCCCGGTCGGCACAACTTCGGCACAATACGCCCTTACGCTCGGGTAACCCGATGTTAGGGGATGGCAGGTCCGCCGCTCAGCCGGAGGCCCGCAGCGATCTGAGGCCCATGAAGTTCTGGCCCATGAAATTCTTGTCCGACACGCCTCCGAGCCGGGACGTGCAGCGCGAGCGGCGCGAATGGATGCTCGACCAGCAGCGCTGGAAGCACCAGCGCGACATCGAGCGCGGCTACCGCGTCAAGTGGGGCTACGTCGCCATCGCCTATCTCGTCGAGTTCATGGTGATCGGCGCCTCGCTCTGGGGCGCGTGGCTGTTCGCGGGTACCTACAGCGACGGTGACGACCGGGCGTTCTACTTCATGCTGCTGGCGCCGCTGGTCTACGCCGCGGTGGAGCTGTGCCGCGTGCCGCTCGGCATCCTGGCGCGCACTCAGCGCTCGTGGTTCGTGAAGGGGCTCGCGATCATCGGCATCATCTTCGCCGCGGGCGTCACCACCAAGTCGGTGTCGCAGCTCGGCGAGATGATGTTCCATCCCCGCCTGATGGACGCGGCCAAGGCCAAGACCGCCCTCAAGGACGCGCAGGCTGACCGCGACAGCATCGACACGCGCATCGCGGCGGCCAATGCCCGGGTCGAGCAATACACCACGGAACTGGAGCAGATCGAGCGGCGCTCGGCCGAGAACGCCTCGCAGCTCGCGGGCTTGCCGGCGCAGCGCTGCGAGCGCGTCTACGGCACCAACAGCCGCGGCATGCGCTACTCGAACCTGAAATGCGTCACCGACCCGCGCACCGCGACGCTCAACGCCGCGGTGGCCAAGGCGGGCAGCGACCGGGGCGCCATCGTCAAGGAGCTGGAAGAGGCCCGCAAGGCCCGCGCCGCCCTCGACCGGGGTGCTGCCGACCGCAAGGTGGCCGATGCCGAGCAGGCCTACCGCAACTCGGTCAACCGCTCGCAGCTCCACTCCTTCACGGCCATGGTCTACGGCGTCGATCCGATCGACGTGAACGACGCGCAGGTCCACGCCTTCCTGCGCATCTTCGTGTTCGTGCCCGCACTCTGCGCCGCCTTCGCCTCGACGATCCTCGCGCTCTCGGCAGTCTCGGTGCGCAAGACCTTCATGGACGAGGACGACCTCGGCGCCGCGGTAAACCCGGAGGCAACGCCCTACTTGCTCGCCTCGATCGCCGAGGGCGTGCGCCAGGAGATGGCGCTAGCCCAGCCGAGACCGATGACGCGGGATGCCTCGGTGATCCCGCTGGAGCGGCGCACGGCGCCCGTGGTGCCGCCGCCCCCGCCGCCCGCCAACACCTCCGGCAACGCCCCCACCGGCGCCACCGCGTAAGCCCTTCCAGTCGAGCGCCCGGCCATGAGCATCCACACCGAGGGCACGCACGAGAACATCGTGCTCGCGCAACACGTCAACGGCCGTCTGCGGGCGGAGGCGCGGATGCATTTCGCCCGCGCCTTCCTGCTGCGGGCGATCGGCGCCGGCGCCTTCTCGGCGCTCGCCGGGATCGGCATCGGCGCGGCCTGCTACGGCTACGCCTACATGAACCAGTTCGACTCGGCCGCCGAGAAAATCGCCAGCGCGATGCAGGCCGCGCTCTCCGACGTGACGCTGAAGACCAAGGGCGAGGTCACCCTCACCGACAACACCCTGAAGCTCGAAGGCCTGCCCGCGCAGAAGGCCAACGCCGCGCCGACGCCGACCAAGGCGCAGCTCGGCACCGATGCCGCCCCGGCCTCTCAGGCGCCGGTGAACACGACCTTCACGGTGTTCAAGCAGGTGCCCTATCTCGACGGGCAGATCGTGACCGGCTGGAACTTCAAGGCCAACGAGGAGCGGCCGTTCCAGCAATACTGCTACTTCTCCCGCCGCTCGAACGAGACGAAGGGACAGGTCGAGATCAAGATCGACCTCGCCATGGACGGCAAGACGCTGCCCCAGCCGCAGAAGTCGGACGTGAACCTCGGGATCCTGGCCTCGAACTGCGTGTGGCACGACGGGAAGACGTTGTAGGCGAGCGCCCCGAGCACCGACCGCCGCGCGAGCGGTTGCCGATCTGCGCCGCCTCGGGTTAGTCCGCTCCGATCCCCCTCCCGACGCGAGGCTCCATGCGCTTCACCGGAACCGAGTCCTACGTCGCGCCGCCCGATCTCACCACGGCGGTCAACGCGGCGATCGTGCTGGAGCGCCCGCTCCTGGTGAAGGGCGAGCCCGGCACCGGCAAGACGGTGCTGGCCGAAGAGATCGCCCGCGGCCTCAGGGCGCCGCTGCTGACGTGGAACATCAAGTCCACCACAAAGGCGCAGCAGGGGCTCTACGAGTACGACGCCGTCTCGCGGCTGCGCGACTCGCAGCTCGGCGACCCGCGGGTCTCGGACATCGCCAACTACATCCGCCGCGGCAAGCTGTGGGAGGCGTTCACCGCCCCGCAGCGGCCGGTCCTGCTCATCGACGAGATCGACAAGGCCGACATCGAGTTCCCGAACGACCTGCTGACCGAACTCGACCGGATGGAGTTCCACGTCTACGAGACCGGCGAGACGATCCGGGCCGACATCCGCCCCATCGTCATCATCACCTCGAACAACGAGAAAGAGCTGCCGGACGCGTTCCTGCGCCGCTGCTTCTTCCACTACATCAAGTTCCCCGACGCCGAGACGCTGCAGAGAATCGTCGAGGTGCACTATCCGGGCATCAAGCATCGCCTCGTCGAGGAGGCGTTGCGGGTGTTCCTGGAAACCCGCGAGGTGCCGGGCCTCAAGAAGAAGCCCTCGACCTCCGAGTTGCTCGACTGGCTCAAGCTCCTCGTCTCCGAGGACGTCCAGCCCGAGACCCTGCGCGAACGCGACGGCCGCAAGCTGATCCCGCCGCTGCACGGCGCGCTCCTGAAGAACGAACAGGATGTGAGCCTGTTCGAGAAGCTTGCCTTCATGATGCGCCGGGAGGGGCGGGGCGGGTGACGGAGCGCCGCGGCGCCCCAGTTAAGCGGCTCCGACCCGCCTCCGCGTGACCGACCCCATGCAAACCAAGAAACTCGGCCGTACCGGCCTCGACATCTCGCCCCTCTGCCTCGGCTGCATGACCTACGGCGTGCCGGAGCGGGGACCGCATCCGTGGACGCTGCGGGAGGAGGAGAGCCGGCCGCTGATCAAGCGGGCGCTCGATCTCGGGATCAACTTCTTCGACACGGCGAACTACTATTCCGACGGCACCTCTGAGGAGATCGTCGGCCGGGCGCTGAAGGACTACGCCGACCGCGACAGCATCGTGCTGGCCACCAAGGTCTACTATCCGCTCAAGAGCCAGCCCAATGCCGGCGGCCTCTCGCGCAAGGCGATCTTCTCCGCAATCGACGCCTCGTTGAAGCGGCTCGGAACCGATTACGTCGATCTCTACCAGATCCACCGCTGGGATTACGCCACGCCGATCGAGGTGACGCTGGAGGCGCTCCACGACGTCGTGAAGGCGGGCAAGGCCCGGTATATCGGCGCCTCCTCGATGTTCGCGTGGCAATTCGCCAAGGCGCTCTACACCGCCGACCTCAACGGCTGGACGCGGTTTTCCACCATGCAGAACCATCTCAACCTGCTCCACCGCGAGGAAGAGCGCGAGATGATCCCGCTCTGCGCCGACCAGGGCATTCCGCTGCTGCCGTGGAGCCCGCTCGCCCGCGGCCGGCTCACCCGCGACTTCGATGCCGGCAGCGCCCGGCAGGAGAGCGATCTCGTCGGCAAGAACCTCTATGACGCCACTGTCGACGCCGACCGGCAGGTGGTCGAGGCAGTGGCCGAGGTGGCGAAGAACCGCGGCGTGCCGCGGGCGCAGGTCGCGCTCGCCTGGGTGATCCAGCGGCCGGGCGTGGCCGCCCCGATCATCGGCGCCTCGAAGCCGGGGCATCTCGACGATGCCGCCGCCGCCCTCGACCTGACGCTGACCCAGGACGAGATCGCACGGCTCGAAGCCCCTTACGTTCCGCACGCCGTGGTCGGTTTTCAATGATGCGCCGCCTACTCCTCCTGCGTCATGCCAAGTCCGCCTACCCGCAAGGCGTGGCCGATATCGACCGCCCCCTCAATGGGCGCGGGCGGGAGGCGGCGCCGCTGATGGGCGCCTACATCGCCCGCGAGTCGCTGGCGCCCGACCATGTCATGGTCTCGCCGGCCCGGCGCACGCAGGAGACCTGGGCCGCTTTGCGCGCCGAGCTTCCCGAGACACCGATGGAGACGGTGCCCTCGATCTACGAGGCGCCGGCCGCGCGCATTCTCGACGCTATCCGCTCCGCCCCGGCGGAGGCGGCGACCCTGCTCGTCATCGGCCACAATCCCGGACTCGGCGATCTTGCGCTGCGGCTCGTGGGGCAGGGACCGAAGGACTTGCAGAAGGATCTGCGCGAAAAGTTTCCGACGGCGGCGCTCGCCGTGTTCGCGTTCGAGGGGGAGGGCTGGGAGGACATCGCCGCGGGCGCCGGGCGTCTCCTGCGCTTCGTGCGCCCGCGCCAGCTCGCGGCGGACATGGACGACGATTGAGGGGTTTCCGCAGCCGTCAGAGAACCCTTGCCCGCCTCGCGCCGTTCCCCGACGAGAACAGCCGAGCTGACACCGCGTGAGGGAAGTCTGGCGTGCTCCTCGAAACGCTCCTTGCCCTGACGATCCTGATGCCGCGGATCGAGCCCGCGCTCGACGCCGCGCGGGCGCGCCTGCCGACTTTTCCCCGCGCAGCCGAGGCGGCGCCCGTGCCCGCGCCGAGCTTCAGCCTCGTGGCACGGGCCGTCTCGAACTGGCGGGAGCAGGCGGGCGAGAACCTCGCGCCGGGCTCGCTCGCCTTCGTTGTCCGGCACGCGGCGACCGAACCCGGCTTCATCGCCCGCTGCGTTCGGCTCAACAATTACTGGTGCATCAAGCAGGCGCGCTGGAGCGGCGAACTCGGGGGCGACGCGGAGGGCCATACCGGCTTTGCCACCGCCGCCGATGGGGCGGATGCGGCGGTGCAGCTCCTCCGCCGCTACCAGCGCGACTATGGCCGGCGCTCGGCCCTCGCCATCGTGCGCCGCTGGGCACCCGCCGAGTGCGGCCCGGCTCGCCCCGTCCTGGCTGCGGCGCCCGCGGGAGGGCCGCGGCGGCCGGCGCGACAGGCCACAGGAGTCGCGGTGTCGAAGACGACCGCCCCGCAGGGCATCGGCGGAACGCTGCGCGCCCGCTTCCTCGCGCGGCACGGGCGCGGCGGCGTCGCGCGGGCCGCGCCGAGTGCCGGCGCGGGGCTCCGGGTGCAGCCGTGGTCGGCCCGGGCGCGGCTCGCCGGGCATCCCGGCCGAGTGCCCCGCGCCCTGGCACGATCGGCCGTCTCCGTGCCGAGGCCCCCCGCCGCCATCGCGACGGGCGTGATCGAGACACCGACGACCGCGCGGATCGCGGCTAGACCTTCGGCAGCGATTGCATCAGCTCGCGCTTCCGTCGCCTCCGGCGCGGCCAATCCCGCCGCCTTGCTGGCGCCCGACCGACTCGCGGCGGAAGCGGCGGCACTGCCTTCGATCGCCGCCTCGCTGCCGAAGGGTAGCCTGCTCGATCTCAGCCTCCCGGCCCCCGTCTGCGCCAACGATGAGACGCGCATTCGCAACTACGCCGCGCGAATCGCCGGCAGCGTCGGCCTCAAGCCCGACGACGATCTGCGCCTGTTCCGCGACGATGGCCGGCCGAACGACAACCTCCTGCCGGTGCTGCTGGCGATGTCTTCGGTCGAACTCGGCACGCTTCACGCCTCGAAGGCGCTGGTGAGCGCGGCGATCGAGCGCCTGGAGGCGCGCCTCTCCGAAACTGCTTCGTCGGAGGCGCGGCCGAACCCCGCATTATAGGACGGCGCCTCGAGAGGCGCCGACCTGCCCACGCGCGATGAACCTGCGCGGAGCGGAGAAGCACTACTCCCAAGGAGGCAGATGATCGTCGCCGTCCCGCTGATATGGTCGTCAAGACGTCTCTCGGGGGCTCGCGGGAAGCCGGGTGAAACACCGGCCTGCACATCTCCGGCGACGCGATGACCCTCCTGCTCGTGACGCGAAGGCAGGTGTGCCTCATTGGACGCCCGATCGTCGAGAGCGCCCGGTTCCGACCCGGCGGCGCGGCTGGCGTCCGGTGAGGGATGCCCGGCCTTCGCCGATGAGCCGCACGGCCAGACGAGGATCGGGATGTCCTGCATCGACGGCGAGGCTGCTTTCCAGGCGATCCCGGCCCGTTACGCCGCGCCCGGTTCGGGCGGGGAGGGGCGGCCGGTCGTTCCGCTCGCCACGCCGACGTCGGAGACGTTGCAGGAGGTCTTCCGGCATCAGCTCGATGCCGTGTGCCGCGTGGTGGAAGAGCAGCTTCGGACGCTCGCGCTGACCTTCACGGCTGCGCAAGGGGGCCGGCCCGAGCCACAGGCATCCCCGGCTCCGCCGACGGCGGATCACGGGGCAGAGCGGCCGCTGACCGACAGGGAGGCCGAGATCTGGCTCGCCGCGCAGTTCGGCGCCGACGCCAATGCTGCGATGACCGAGATCGTCACCCTGCGGCTCGACGGCCCGCTCGACGCCGAGCAGCTTCTCTCCGTCGTACGCGCGGTGCTCGGTCGCCACGGCGCCCTGCGCAGCCGCTTCTCGCCGAGCGGCGAGACCGTGCGGATCGATCCCGCTGGCCTCGTGCCGGTGCGATGGATCGATCTTGCGGCGCAATCCGATCCGGAGGCCGCTCTCGCGGTTCACCTTCATGCGCAAGCGGGCCTCTCGTTCGATCCCGTCGCCGGCCCGGTGGCGCGGGCCGACCTCGTCCGCCTCGGCGAACGGCGTCACGTTCTTGTCCTCTCGGCCCACCACATCGCCTGCGACGGCTGGTCCTTCGCGGTCCTGGCCGACGCGATCGGAAACGCCTATCGCACCGCGCCGGAGCGGCTGGCGCCGGCCCCGCACGTCGATGGACCTGCTCCATCGGAGGCGGAGACGAACCGGGCGTTGCAATACTGGGCCGGGCTGTACGCGAGTTTGCCCGAGCCGCTCGACCTGCCAACCGATCATCCGCGGCCGAAGCTGCGCGGCTTTGCCGGCGACACGCGAAGTGCTGCCCTGCCGCCGCTGCTCGTCGCCGCGCTGAAGGCGCTCGCGGCGCGCCAGGGGCAGACGCTGAACGCGACGCTGCTCGCGGCCTTCCAAGTGCTCCTCGCGCGGCTCTCGGGGCAGGACGACCTCGTTGTCGGCATACCGATGGCGGGCCAGCCGCGCCTCGGCAAGCCGGACCTCGTCGGGCACTACGCCGATTTCCTGCCGCTGCGGGCCCGGTTTGACCCGGACGAGCCCTTCGCGGCCCATCTTGCCCGTACCGGCGCGGCCCTGGCCGAGACCGCCGCCCACGCCGACTGCACCCTGGGGCGGCTGCTGCGCCACCTCGACCGGCCGCACGATCCGGCGCGCCCGCCGCTGGCGCAGGTGCAGTTCAACCTCCAGCGCTTGCCCGACACCATCGATTTCGGGGCGGGCCTGCGCGGCACCCTCGCACCCGCGCCGAAGCGCTTCTCGACCTTCGAGCTCACCGTCAGCCTGACCGAGACGGCCGACGGACTGACCCTTGACGCCACCTACAACCGCGCCCTGTTCGAGCCGGCCACGATCGAACGCTGGATCGGGCACTACCTCACCCTGCTCGGGCATCTCGCCCGCGATCCCGCGCAGCCGGTCGGGCGCGTTCCGCTCCTCGATGCGGCCGAGCGGCAGACCATGCTGGTGGCCTGGAACGCGACCGAAACGGCGCATCCGCTCGAAGTCGGGGCGATGCGGGCCTTCAGGCTCCATGCCCGGCGCGACCCGGACCGGATCGCGATCCGTTTCGGCGAGGAGGCCATCTCCTACGGCGCCCTCGACCGCTGGGCCGATCGTGTCGCGGGCGCGCTGCAAGCGAGCGCTCTGCCCGAGGGAGCCCGCGTCGGCCTGCTCATGCGCCGCTCGCCCGGCCTCGTCGCGGCGATGCTCGGCGCGCTGCGCGCCGGCATCCCCTACGTTCCGCTCGACCCGGCCATGCCGCCCGCCCGCCGCGCGGGGATCGTCGCCGATGCCGGGATCGGCGCAATGCTCACGCTTGCGGCCGACCGGGCGCTCATGCCCGAAGGCGGACCGCAGGTCATCGAGGTCGATCGTCTCGACAGGCCGGCGCCGACCCGTTTCCCGCGGGTGCCGGCGGAGCGGGCCGCCTACCTGATCTACACGTCGAGCACGACCGGCGCGCCGAAAGGAGTCGAGGTGCTCCACCGCGGCCTCTCGAACCTGCTGTTCTCCATGGCGCGTGCACCGGGGATCGTCCGCGACGACCGGCTCCTGGCGGTGACGACGGTGACCTTCGACATCGCCGGGCTCGAACTGCTGCTGCCGCTGATCCGCGGCGCTCAGATCGTGCTCGCCTCCGCCGAGGAGGCCCGCGACGGCCATGCCCTCCTCGCACGCCTCGATCGCAGCGAGGCCACGATGCTTCAAGCCACGCCGATGACGTGGCGGCTCCTGCTGGAGGCGGGGTTCCGCTCCCGCCCCGGCTTCAAGATGCTGTGCGGCGGCGAAGCTCTTCCGCTCGATCTGGCCCGGCGCCTGACCGAAGGCGGGGGCGAACTCTGGAACCTCTACGGGCCGACGGAGACGACGATCTGGTCCTCGGCCGCGCGGATCGATCCGGCGGAGGCGACGGTCACGGTCGGGCGGCCGATCGACAACACCAGCCTGTTCATCCTCGACGCACAGGGCGAGCCGGTACCGGTCGGGGTCACGGGCGAATTGCTGATCGGCGGGCTCGGGCTCGCCCGCGGCTATCTCGGACGGCCGGACCTGACGCAGCGGAGCTTCGTCGCGAGCCCCTTGCCGGAATGCGCCGGCGCGCGGCTCTACCGGACCGGCGACCGAGCCCGCTACCGGCCGGACGGGCGCGTCGAGATCCTGGGGCGGGCCGACCATCAGATCAAGCTGCGCGGCTACCGGATCGAGCCCGCTGAGATCGAGGCGGTGCTGCTGCGCCAGACCGGGCTGCACGCCGTCGTGGTGCTGCGCCCCGACGCACGCGGCGAGGATCGCCTCGTCTGCTACTTCGTCCGCCCCGAGGGCGAGGCAGCGCCCACCTTGCGGAACCTGCGCGCGGCGCTCGCCCGCGAACTCCCGGACTACATGATCCCCGCCGAATGGGTCCGGCTATCGGCCCTACCGCTGACGGCGAGCGGCAAGGTCGATCGCCGGGCGCTGCCCCCACCCGAGGCCCGGCCCGCCGACCTCGCCGAGCCGGCCGCCGCGATCCCGCTTCCCCTCAAGCCCGCTTCGGCCCCGGCGTCCGATGACGGTCTCGAGGCGACCCTGGACGCGATCTGGCGGGAGGTGCTGGGGTTCGCCGTGATCGCGCGCGACGACGACCTGATCGCGCTCGGGGCGGACTCGCTCAGCGTGTTCCGCATCGTCGCGCGGGCACGGCGCGAGAACCTGCCGCTCGGGGCCGGCGACCTGTTCCAGGAACGCACCATCGCCCGGGTCGCGGCCCTGCTGCGCGGGCGTCGCGGGGAGGGGGGCGAGACACCGGCCGCCGCGCGCGCGCCGATCCCCTCGATCCGGCGTCCCCGGCCCGCCGACGCCGACCGCGCCGCCGTCGGTCAGGCGTAGGGGCGGGCGGAATGCGGCATTTCACGCAGGAATCGCCGGCCGCGCCCGGCGAGGTTCACGGTGACGCCTTCACCGCCCGCTGCTCCCACAGCCAGACGCGGTTCTGGTTGCTCGACCAGTTGCGGCCAGGCGACCCGAGTCTGCACGTCGCCGCCCGCTGGCGCATCGCCGGTCGGCTCGATGCCGAGATTCTGACACGAGCCTTCCGCCTCCTCCTCGAACGGCACGAGGCTTTGCGCACCGCGATCGTCGGGGAGGGCGGACGGCCGGCTCAGCGGATCGCCGCGACGGTGCCGCTCGCCTTCTCCGAAATCGACCTCTCCGGCCTGCCCGGCGACCGCCTGGACGAGGCGCAGGTCATCGCCGAGTCGGAGGCCGTGAAACCGTTCGATCTGGCCCGCGCGTCGCTCCTGCGGGTGACGCTGCTGCGGCTCGGGCGCGGCGATTCCCTGCTGCTCGTCACCGCCCATCACAGCGCCTGCGACGGCTGGTCGATGGTGGTGCTGGCCCGCGAGTTCGTTGCGATCTACGGCGCCCTGATCCGGGGACAGGCACCATCTTTGGCGCCGCCGGCCCTGCACTATGCCGACTTCGCGGAATGGGAGATCTCCCCGGCCCTCGCCGAGGCGGCGGACCGCGACCTCGCGTTCTGGGCGCAATCCTTGCGCGATCTCACGCCGTTCGAGCTGCCGCCGGATCATCCCCGCCGCCCCGGCCGGGAGCGCCGCTTCGCTGCCGAGACCCGCCCGCTCTCCGCGGATCTCGGCGCACGCATGGAGGCGTGCGCGCGGGCGCAGGGCGCCACCCCCTTCGTCCTTGCCTGCACCATTCTTTTCGCGCTCCTGAGCGCGCGCACAGGGCGCAGCGACATCGCCATCGGCACGCAGGTGCTGGGGCGCGACGAAATCGAACTGGAAGGGGTCGTCGGCACCTTCGTGAACACGCTGGTGCTTCGAACCCACGTCGAAGCGGAGCAGAGCTTCGCCGAGCGGCTGGCGGCGACGCGCCGGACGATCCTCGACGCCTGCGACCACGCGCTCGCCCCCTTCGACCGGGTGGTGCAGGCGCTGGCCCCCTGCCGCGACGGGCTGCGGCCGCCGCTGGTCTCTGTCAACGTCCGGATGCGGCCGACGCCCCAGGCGACGCCATCCGGCGGGTCCTCGGTCGCGGAGCCGGCCCCGATCCGCCTCGTCGATCTCGACTATGCCGCCACCGGCAGCTTCTTCGACCTCGACCTCGAACTCGCGCCGAGCGAAGCCGGCTGGCGCCTGATCTGCGAGTACGATGCCGGCCTCTACACGGCGCAGACCGTTGCCGGCCTGCTCGCGGATTTCGAGCAGGCCGCCCGCGCGGCGGTCGGGGCGCGGCTGCCCGATCCGACCCCCCTGGGAAGAGGCGGGGAAAGGGTCGCTGCCGAGCGTGAGGAGGCCTCCCCGGGAGGCCGCCGCCGGGAGACGGTGAAGGCGCTCGGGTGGACGAGGACGGATGAGGCACCTGCCCGTGAGACGGCGTCCCCCTCGGCGGGCGAGGCACCCGACGCGCTTCTGCCCGAGATACATGCGATCTGGCGGGAGATGCTCGGCCGCCCCGACCTGTCCGACGACGACGATTTCTTCGCGGCAGGCGGCCACTCGCTGCTGGCGGCCCGCGTCGTCGCCCGGATCGAGGCGGCGACGGGCCGGACCGTTCCGCTCTGGTCGTTCTTCGAAGCGGGCACGGTCGCGCGGCTGTGTGCGTTGCTGGACGGCGAGGCGGCGGCGGGCGTGCGGCACCGCTCGCTTCAGGAACCACCGCCGACCGCGCAGGCGCGGCCCGGCTTCACCGCGATCCACCACGCCGCGGCCGACCAGGAACTCTATCGGCCCCTGTCCGAGGCCCTGGGGGCGGACCATCCCTTCGCCACGCTCCAACTGGAAAGCCGGGTTCCGCCCCACGAGGAAACCCTGGAGCGGCTGGCCGGCGCCTATCGCGATGCGATCGATGCCGCCCAGCCGCAAGGGCCGATCCGCCTCGTCGGGTTCTGCCGCTCGGGCGTCCTCGCCTTCGAGATCGCCCGGCAGTTCGCGCAGGGCGGCCGGGACGTCGCCCTCGTCGTCCTCATCGATTGCTGGGAGCCCGGCTATGTCAGGCGCCTCGAGCCGCTCGCGCGCATCCGGGTGATGGCTGCCTACCGGCGCGGCCGGCTCGCCGCGCTCATCCGGCACGTGCGCCGCGATGGCATCGGCTACCTCGGCTCGCGGGCCCATCTCTGGCTCCGCTCGCATCGCGCCTGGCGCGGGTTGCGGCGCGCCCTGAACCAGGTGGGGCTCGCCGCCCCGAGCCCGGAGGACGCGTTCTGGCAATTGACGGACGAACTCGACGCGCTCGCCCTGTCCTACGAGCCGCGCCCCCATTCAGGGCCGGTGCTGATCGTCCGCAGCGAGAGCGTTCCGGTCGGCCCCGCGCTCGACCCGCTGCTCGGCTGGCAGGCCTATGCCGAGAATGGCGAGAGCGTCAGCGTTCCGGGCTTCGGCCACGAGGGCGCATTCTCCCCCGCCGGCTGCCGGGTGATGGCGGCCAAGATCAGCCTGATGGCCTGCCGGTGATCCTGCCCGCTTGCCCTCCGCACACGCGAAAAGCGAACACCGATCCGCTTGCAATCCCATTTCGGCCGGGCGTAGTTTGGGTTAACAAAAGCGTAACGATAAGCGGGGAACGATGACGAGCCTGTCGCTGGTGATCTGTGGTGCGGTCGTCGTCGGATTGCTCGCCATGCTGTTCCTTCTCCACGAACTCAAGAACGCCCCGTACGAAGACGGCCCCGAACCGGAAAAGGTGTTGTCCGAACTCGAAAAGCAGCGGTGGCGCTACCTGTCGCTGGATTAGAGCATCATCCCGAAAGGTGGTTGCCGGCTTTCGGAACAAGATAGTTCAGCAACAATAAGTTAGAGCATCCTCATCGATCCGATATCCAGAAGGATGCTTTCGCAAAGAGAGGTCGGGCGGGATCCGCAGCGATGATCCTCGGACCTGCTCGTGCGGGCACGACCGAACCGGGTTCACACGTCTTCACGCGATGGCGCGCCTGTCCCGCATCCGCGCAGCGAGCGCCGTCCGGTAAACCGTCAGCAGCGTGGCGGTCGTCGCCGTCTCGGTCCAGTCGCGCAGGTAGGCGGCACGGGCGGCCGCGCCCATCCGCCGGGCTTCCTCGGGCCGGGCACGCAGCCGCTCGATGGCCCTTGCAAGCTCGGCCGGATCGCCCGGTGTCACCAGCAGGCCCGTCACGCCGTCCTCGACCAGACCGGCGAGCGCGCCGATCCGCGAGGCGATGACCGGCGTGCCGGCCGCATAGGCCTCGGCGACGACCATCGGCAGACCCTCGTACCAGAGCGAGGGCACGACGAGGGCGAGCGCCCGGCCCATCCGCGCCCGCATCTCCGCACGGGGCAGGGCGCCGAGCAGATTGAGCCCCGGCGCCCCCTCCAGCATCTCGCGCAGCGGGCCTTCGCCCGCGACATCGACCGGTGCGGCAAGGCGTGCAGCGGCCTCCTTCAGGATCTCGACGCCCTTCTCGGGGCTGAGGCGGCCGGCAAACAGGATTCCCTCGCGCGGGCCCTCCTCCGGCGGCCCCGGATCGGGCAGGCCGTTGGGCTTCACGAAGATGCGGTGCGCGGGCAGCCCGGCCGCAATGAAACGACCGCGGGCGAACTCGGTCAGCGCGACGAAGGCATCGACATCCCGCGTCCAGGTGCCGGTGCGGCGGTGCCGGTCGATCATACGCGCGACGGCAAAGGTGCCGAGCCGCGAGCCGCGGTAGCAGCCATGGCGCACCGCCGCGTAGGACGAGCCGGTCAGGCAGGTCTCGCAGGGGGCGCCGTCGCGCATCAGCATGGCGCCGGCGCAGGCGAGACGGAAATTGTGCAGCGTCTGCACCGTCACCGGGCCGAGCGCCCGCACCGCCCCGTGCATGGCGGGCGACACGAGCGGAAAGGTGTTGTGGGCATGGACCACATCGGGCCGGAAGCGCTCCACCGCCTCGACCACGCGAGCGACGCCGCGGGGCGCGTGCGGCGCCTCGAACGCCGTGCGAAGGCGGTCCAGCGGCGTACGGATCTCGTCGTTGTGGAAGACCAGCGTCTCGACCGTGCAGCCGGCGCCCGCGAGGGCTGCGGCCTCATGCTCCACCACCGCGTCCTCGCCGCCCCGGATCTGGTAGTGGTTGTGGACGATGAGGACGCGCAACGGACGGCTCCTTACGACCGGCGCGGCTCGGGCTGCCGCGCCATCTTCCACAGGAAGACCGGTGCCATGACGAGGTAGCGCCGCCATAGCCGCCGGGGCTCGCTCAGGAGCCGGTGCAGCCATTCGAGCGCGAGCACCTGCATGAGCTTCGGCGCCCGCTTCACCGCACCGGAATGGAAATCGAAGGCGGCGCCGACACCGATCAGCACCATGCCCGGCAAACGGTCGAGGTGATCGTTCATCCAGATGTCCTGTTTCGGCGTCGACATGCCGACCCAGACGATGTGCGGCTCGGCCGCCTTGATCGCATCGGTGAGCCGCGCGTCGAGATCGGGCGCGACAGCGCCGAAGGGCGGGCAGGCGAGGCCGCAGACCTCGCTGCCGGGATATTTGCGGGCGAAATTCGCCGCGACCTCTTCGGCCACGCCCTCCTTGCCGCCGTAGAGATAGTGGCGGATTCCGGTATTCTGCGTGGCCGCGAACATCTCCTCCATCAGCGAGGGGCCCGGCACGCGGCCGGTGCCGTGCGCGCGGAAGAACCGGCTGATGATGGTGAGCGGCGCGCCGTCCGGGGTGATCATGCTCGCCCGCTCGTGCGCGGCCCTCAGGTCGGGCTGGTCTTGGGCGCACATGATGCCGTGCACGTCGCGCACGCAGACCATGCTGGTGCGCCGCGCCCGCGCCCAGCCGATGAGGGTACGGACAGCAAACGGCATGTCGATGACGCTCACCGGCACGCCGAGGATGCGGGTCGCCGGGAGACGGTGCGCCGCCGGCCCATCCGCTTGGACGAGATAGGGATCGTTCCGGTTGATCCGAAGCGCGTAGGGCCCGGACGCCGGGATGGCCACGGCATCGCTCATGGGCAGGCTTCCCTCGATCTCAGGCATCGGCGACGTGCTCCTGGAACCACGCATAGGTCGCGGCGACGCCGTCCCGCAGCGGAACCTTGGGTGCCCAGCCGAGGCCGCGCAGCTTATCCGCCGACATCAGCTTGCGCGGCGTGCCGTCGGGTTTGCTCGGATCGCGCACGATCTCCCCCTCGAACCCGACGACGTCGCAGACGAGGCGGGTCAGGTCGTAGATCGGGATATCCTCGCCCGAGCCGACATTGACGTGCTCGGCCTCCGAGTAGGTCTTCATCAGGTGGACGCAGGCATCGGCGCAGTCATCGACGTGCAGGAACTCCCGGCGCGGCGATCCGGTGCCCCAGATCACCATCTCCTCGGCCCCGTTGCGCTTGGCTTCGTGCGCCTTGCGGATCAAGGCGGGCAGGACGTGGCTGGAATTGAGGTCGAAATTATCGCCCGGCCCGTAGAGATTGGTCGGCATGGCCGAAACGAAGTCGCGGCCGTGCTGCTGGCGATAGGCCTGGGCGAGCTTGATCCCGGCGATCTTGGCGACCGCGTACCACTCGTTGGTCGGTTCCAGCGAGCCGGTGAGCAGGCTCGACTCGACGATCGGCTGCTCGGCGAATTTCGGGTAAATGCAGCTCGATCCAAGGAACAGCAGCTTGCCGACATCGGCGCGGAAGGCCGCCTCGATGACGTTGGCCTCGATCATCAGGTTCTCGTAGAGGAAGTCCGCCGGATAGGTCGCGTTGGCGAGGATCCCGCCGACCTTGGCCGCGGCCAGGAACACCGCGTCGGGCCGCCGATCTCGCATCCAGGCACGCACGGCGGCCTGATCGCACAGGTCGAGTTCTGCCCGCGTCGCAGTGAGGATCTCGCAACCCTCACCCTCCAGCCGCCGCACCAGGGCGCTGCCGACGAGGCCGCGATGTCCGGCCACGAAAACGGTCTTGCCCGCCAAACTGTACATCGGTCGGCCCTTACAGAAGCGGATTGGAATCGGTCGGCGCCGGGTTCTGCCGGTACCACGCGACCGTGCGCTCGATGCCCTGGACCAGGGAGACGGAGGGCGCGTAGCCGATCGCCTGCATCTTGCCGATGTCGGGGCAGCGGCGCGGCGTCGCCCCGGCGGCAGCCGGACCGGCGACGAGATCGACGCGGGTGCCGAGCGCCTCAGCAGTGATCCGGGCGAGATCGCGGATCGCGACCTCCTCCATCGAGCCGATATGGTAGACGTTCATGCTCTCGCCCGAGCGCCACATCCGGACGATGCCGTCCACGACGTCGCTCACGTAGCAGAAGGCGCGGGTCTCGCTGCCGTCGCCCTGGAGCGTGATCGACCCACCGTCACCGGCAGCGACGATCTTCTCGATGAGCTGCGGCACGACGTGCTTCCAGCCCATATCCGGCCCGTAGATGTTGTGCGGGCGGAAGACTTGGACCTTGCGCAGCTTGTCGCGGCAATAGTTGAAGGCGATCAGTTCCGAGATCAGCTTCGACCCGCCGTAGGAGTAGCGCGGGTTGAGCGAGTCGGGGATCACCATCTCGATGGTCTCGTCCGTCGGCACCACACGCGGGGTCTGGTAGACCTCGGCCGAGGAGGCGACGACGAGATCGGGCACGCCGGCCTCGATGCAGGCTTCCGAGACGGCGAGCGCGCCGCGCACGCCGACATCGAGCACGAGCTGCGGCTGCGTGTAGAAATTCTCCGTGCCGTTGACGGCGGCCAGGTGAAACACGCACTCGACGCCCCGGAGCGCCTCGACCAGCGCATCCTTGTCACGCACGTCGAGGGTCACCCGCTCGATCGCGCCGGGCGCGTTGGCGAGCCGCGAGGCCTGCCCGCGGATGTAGTTGTCGATCGCGACGACCTCGTGCCCCTCGGCCAGGAGCGCGCGGGTGAGGTGTGCGCCGATGAATCCGCCCGCCCCGGTGACAGCCAGTCTGCTCATTGAAACTTACCCACGAGGTTGCCCACGGTGACGTAGCGATTTTCCAGAACCTCCGCCGGCATCTCGCTGAGGTTGTTCCAGTAGTCGTAGACGAAAGCGTCGTCCGACATCGTACCGATGATCGTTTCCAGATCGATCTTCGAATATTCCGGATGGTTGTTGGCGATCACCAGCACGTCGGCGCCCTCGCAGGCGGCGGCGAGCGTGTCGTAAGGCGTCAGGCCCGACGAGATCGCCCGGATGTGGTCCATCGGCACCACACCGTCATAGACACGGATCTCGGAGAACTGCTCGCTCGCCATCATCTCGCGGATGACATGGAGCGACATCGACCCGCGCAGGTCGTCGGTCTCCGGGCGGCCCTTGAAGGCGAGGCCCGCGACCACCGCCTTGAACGGTCCGGCGCGGCGCGCCCGCAGCCGCTCGATAAGGCTGCCCACCGTCTCCGCGGGTTGGCGCTCGTTGACGAGGCGGGAGGCGGCGGTGATTTCGAGGTTCACGCCCTTGCCGGACACCGAGGAGAGCAGGATGTGCGGATCCTTCTCCAGGCAGGGCCCGCCGACGAGGCCGGGTGCTGCGACGTTGGTGCGGGTGTAGCCGAGCTTGCCGTAGCGGATGACGTCGTTGGCGTTGATGCCGAGCGCGTCGCAGGCCCGCGCCACCTCGTTGGCGAAGGCGAAGTGGACGTCGCGCGAGGTGTTGTCCACGAGCTTGATCATCTCCGCCGTCTCCGGGCTCGCAACCCGGACGATGGTGTGGGTCAGGCGGCTGAACAGGGCGGCGGCCGCGTCGGAGGCGTCCGGCGTCTCACCGCCGACGATCTGCGGCAGGTTGATGAGTTCGCGCATTGCGTCGCCTTCGAGCGTCCGCTCGGGGCACATCGCGAGGTGGTAGGGGGTCCCGGTGCGGTCGAGGATCGGCTTGACCACGCCCGTCGTCGTGCCGATCCGCACGGTCGAGCGCAGGATCACCGTCGCGCCGTCGGAGAAGTGCTCGGCGACTTCGCGGGTCGCCTCCTCGATCATGTCGAGGCGCGGCTCGTGTGAGCCGGGATAGAGTGGGGTGCCGACGGTGATGATGTAGTATTCGGCCTGCGGCACATCCTGCGTCGTGGTGCTCGCGACGAAGCGGCCCTTCTTCACGACGTCGGCGAGCGCGGCCTTGAGCCCGACTTCGGCGAAATGCGGAACGCCGGCATTGGTCTTCTCGACGACATCGGCCCGCTTCTCGATGCCGTAGACCTGGACACCGCGGCGCGCGAGCGCAACGGACAGGGTGAGGCCGACATAACCGAGACCGATGATGACGACGTTGGGAGCTTTTCTGGCGTCCATGACTTGGTCCCGTCTGCGATCGATCGTCGAGGTCTCTGACCCGATTTGGATTCCAGCGCTGCGCACGCGCTGGCTTGTCACCGCGTCATCGCTCCACCTCGGGACAGCCGAAGCCGCCGAGGACTGAACTCTGCCGGGTTCCGCAAAGTATGTGCCCGATAAAAGACGTATCAAATCGGGATCGAAGGCCCGTCAGGGGACAGAGTGATCGCGTCTCGTGAAGATTTCGGGACTTTCGAAGGTAAACGATCGGAGTCCGGCGGGCGCGGCATGCGATCCTTGCCGGATCAGCAAGCCCGCGCGGCGACTGAGGAGGGATCCCAAATCCGCGGTCCCGAAGGGATCAGCCGGATTTGGTACGAGAGGATCGTCAACCGTTCACCCGCCACGTCCTTTCAATCCCGCTGCGCCCGCGCGGCCCATAGCCTCAGCCCGTCCCGGCGCCGGCCAGGCAACGCTTCGCCGCGCGATTCGTTCGTCCTGCCGGAGACGGCGGGGGCGCATCGGGCGCCGACGGCCTGGAAGGAGACGCGGATGCCGGTTCGGATGACCCAGGAAACGCAGGACGTGAGCGACGGCCGGCGGCAGGTGGTGGTGCGGGTCCATTTCGGCCGGCCGGATGCGGGACGCGACGTCGTCGAGGTCGCGGCGACGGTGCGGGTGCCTGCCATCGAGTCGGAGACGCAGACGGAGGCCGCCGCGCGGCAGATGGCACGGCGGGCGCTCGAACAGGCGCTGGCAGCCTTCCCGCTGTAGAGATTTCACAACAGCGCCCGGCCGCCGGACGGCTCCCCGTCGGTCACGGCGGCGCGGCGGGTGCTTCGTGAGTGACACCGAGGATCGCGCCGCGGATGCCCGCTTGCGTCTTCCCCGCCTTCAACCCCGCCTTACGACAGGATCCGGGCCGGCGAGGTCGGCACCTCGGATCCGGCTGCGAGGGTCATGAGGGAGCGCAGGAAGGCGGCCCGCGGCGCGCGCAGGACCGCCTGCGCGTCCCGTGCATGGACAAGCCGTTCCGTCAGACGCAGCACGGTCTCGTCGCTGACACGGGCGGCGATCCGCAGTGCCGCCGTCTGCGCCTCGGGGCCGAACCGGCCGCGGGTGGTGGCGAGAATGGCGCCCACGGTCTGCAGGGGCGGCTGGACGCCGAGACGGTCCACGTACAGATTCCAGATCGGATCGCACGCCATTTCCGTGGCGAGCCAGATCCGCTCGCCCAGCGTCGTCACATCCTGATCCGACGGGTTCGGCGCGTCACCGGCGGTTCCAAGATTCATACGGCCTGTCCCGAGGCTTCGTTGCGGGAGGAGGCCCGCCCCTCCTCGGACCGGCCCGCGGGCTCGAGTCCATTGCCCAAGCCCTTTCATGACCAACGAATGCCGTTCTCGCCTCCATCCGGCCGCCTTCCGGTGCGTTCGAGGCAAGGTGCGGATTCTCACGCCGCGCAACCATCGGACCGATTTCGCCTTTTCCTCGTCATTCCCTTGCGGTCGAACCGTCGGGCATGCCTTAAGTGCACCCGCGAAGGCTGCGCCCTCCGGGGCGAGCGGCCTTGCTCTCACACGCCGTCCCTCTTCGTCCTTCAGGCCGCTCCCGAGCCTGCATCTCGCCCGGGTTGATGTCGTCCAACGCCCTTCTCGCCGCCGCCGCGATCCTCCCCTTCGCGGGCTCCGTTCTCGCGGGCGCCCTGCCGAGCCATGCGCGCACCGCAGCCGCCGTGCTCGCCGGGCTCGTGATTCTGGCCAGCCTCGGCTGCATCCTCGCGCTCACGCCGCACTTGGCCGAGGGCGGCACCGTCGTCCACGCCGTCGAGTGGCTGCCGAGCCTCGGCGTCAACCTCGTCCTGCGGCTCGATGGGCTCGCGTGGCTGTTCGCAGTGCTGGTCCTCGCCATCGGGGCGCTCGTGGTGCTCTACGCGCGCTACTACATGGCCGCCGCCGACCCGGTGCCGCGGCTGTTCTCCTACTTTCTCGCCTTTGTCGGCGCGATGCTCGGCATCGTGCTTTCCGGCAACTTGATCCAGCTCGTCTTGTTCTGGGAATTGACGAGCATCGTCTCGTTCCTGCTCATCGGCTACTGGTACGACAACGCCGCAGCCCGTGACGGGGCGCGGATGTCGCTCACCATCACCGCAGCGGGCGGCCTGTGCCTCCTTGTCGGAACGGTGCTGATCGGGCGCATCGTCGGCAGCTACGATCTGGCCACCGTGCTGGCCTCGGGCGACACGATCCGCAACAGCCCGCTCTACCTGCCGGCCCTGGTGCTGGTGCTGATGGGCGCGCTCACCAAGTCGGCGCAGTTCCCGTTCCACATCTGGCTGCCGCGGGCGATGTCGGCGCCGACGCCGATCAGCGCCTACCTGCACTCGGCCACCATGGTGAAGGCCGGCATCTTCCTGATGATCCGTCTGTGGCCGGTGCTGGCCGGCACCGACGCGTGGTACTGGATCGTCGGCAGCGCCGGCATGGCGACCCTGTTGGTCGGGTCGTGGAGCGCGATCTTCCAGCACGACCTGAAGGGTCTGCTCGCCTACTCGACCATCAGCCATCTCGGGCTGATCACGCTGCTGCTCGGCCTCAACTCGCCGCTCGCCGTGGTCGCCGCGATCTTCCACACGGTGAACCACGCGACCTTCAAGGCCTCGCTGTTCATGGCGGTCGGCATCATCGACCACGAGACCGGCACCCGCGACATGCGCCGCCTCTCCGGCCTGTGGCGTGCCATGCCCTACACGGCCACGCTGGCCATGGTCGCCGCCGCGGCGATGGCCGGCGTGCCGCTGCTCAACGGCTTCCTCTCGAAGGAGATGTTCCTCTCCGAGGCGGTCGACAACATGGGCGACCACCCGATCCATCTTGCCCTGCCGGTGCTGGCGACCTTGGCCAGCGCCTTCACCATGCTCTATTCGCTGCGCTTCATCCGCCAGACCTTCTTCGGCCCACCCCCGCACGACCTGCCGGAGACGCCGCACGAGCCGGTGCGCTGGATGCGCATCCCGATCGAGATGCTGGTGCTCACCTGCATCGCCATCGGCCTCGTCCCGAACCTGACCATCGGCCCGGCCCTGGAGCGCGCCGTGAGCGCGGTGTTCGGCGACAAGACACCGACCTACAGCCTCGCGATCTGGCACGGCTTCAACGCGGCGCTGGCGCTCAGCATGATCGCCCTCGTCGGCGGCGTGCTGCTGTACGTCCTGTTCGGAAAGCGCATCAACACCAACCCCCGCGGCGGCCCCTGGCTGATGGACCGGCTCGACGGCGGCTGGCTGTTCGAGCGCGCGATGACCGGGCTGACCAAGGGCGCCCGCGTTCTGGAACGGGCCTTCGGCGCCGAGCGTCTTCAGCCGCAACTGCGCATCCTGTTCCTCGCTGCCCTGCTCGCCGCACTGGCGACCGGCATCGCCCGCGGGCTCGACCTCTTCGCGCCGGGCCGGCTGACGCCGTTCGATCCCGCCTTCGCGCTGATGTGGCTCGTCGGCGGCGCCTGCGCGATCGGCGCGGCGGAGCGGGCGAAGTACCACCGCCTCTCGGCGACGATCTTCGTCGGCGGGGCGGGGCTCGTCAGCAGCCTGACCTTCCTCTGGCTCTCGGCGCCGGACCTGGCGGTGACGCAGATCCTCGTGGAGATCGTCACCACCGTCATGCTGCTGCTGGGCCTGCGCTGGCTGCCCAAGCGCGACGCGGCGATTCCCGCGCCCGCCGCCGAGAAGGCGCGGGCCCGCCGCCGCCGCATCGTCGATCTGTGCATCGCCGGCTTTGCCGGGCTCGGGCTCGCCGGCCTCGCCTACGCCGTGATGACCCGCCCGGCCGGCGACGGGATCGCGCGCTGGTTCGTCGAGGAAGCCTATCCGCAGGCGGGCGGGCGCAACGTCGTCAACGTGCTTCTGGTCGATTTCCGCGCCTTCGACACGCTCGGCGAGATCTCGGTGCTCGGCGTCGTCGGACTCACCGTGTTCGCGCTGCTGCGCCGCTTCCGCCCCGCTCCGGACAGCCTGGAACGGCCCAAGCAGCAGCACCACCACGACGCCTACGACCGGGCCCGCGAGGGCCGCAAACCCGGCGACACCACCGCCGACGCCCTGATGGTGCCGCGGGTGGTGATGACGTGGCTGTTCCCGTTCATCGTCCTCCTGTCGCTGCACCTGTTCCTGCGCGGGCACGACCTGCCCGGCGGCGGCTTCGCGGCGGGCATCGCGCTCACCATCGCCTTCATCCTGCAATACATGGCCTGCGGCGCGCAGTGGGTGGAGGAGCGCCTGCGTATCCAGCCGATCTTGTGGATCGGCCTCGGCCTGCTCATCGCGGTAGGCGCCGGGGCGGCCTCGTGGGCGTTCGGGCGGCCCTTCCTCACCGCCTACTTCGCCTATTGGGAGCTGCCGCTCATCGGCAAGGTGCCGGCGGCCAGCGCCTTGGTGTTCGATCTCGGGATCATGATTCTCGTGGTGGGCGCGAGCGCGCTGATGCTGGTGGCGCTCGCCCATCAATCCCTGCGCCGCACTCGCAGCGCGGAGTCGGACGCCGAACAGGCCGGCGAGGAGACGGCGTAATGGAGATCGTGCTGTCGGCCGGGATCGGCCTCTTCGCCGCCTCCGGCGTGTGGCTGATGCTGCGCCCACGCACCTTCCAGGTGGCGCTCGGGCTCTCGCTGCTGAGCTACGCCGTCAACCTGTTCATCTTCGCCATGGGCCGGCTCACCGTCGGCGCGCCGCCGGTGCTCGGGGCCGGGCCCGAGACCGTCTCGGTCGATGATCCGGTGCCGCAGGCGCTGGTGCTGACCGCGCTGGTGATCAGCTTCGCGCTCACGGCGCTCTTCCTCGTGGTGCTGCTCGCGGCCCGCGGCATCACCGGCAGCGATCACGTCGACGGCCGGGAGCCGCATCACGCCGAACCGACGCCGGAGAACCCGCATCCATGAACGCGCCTCTCCTGAGCGGCCCCGGCGCGGTCCTGTGGTCCGACCACCTCGTCGTCCTGCCGATCGTGCTGCCGATCGCTGCGGCCGGCTTCATGTTCCTGATGGACGAGCGGCGCCACCGCCTGAAATCGGCGATCAGTCTCGCCACGGTTCTGGTGCTGCTCGGCATCGCCCTCGCCCTCGTCGGCCGGGCGGCCGAGGCGCCGGAGGTCTACCGCCTCGGCAACTGGGCCGCGCCCTACGGCATCGTGCTGGTGGCCGACCGGCTCTCGGCCGTGATGCTGACGCTGGCCGGCGTGCTGGGGCTCGCTGCCCTCGTCTTCTCCTTCGCGCGCTGGGGCCGGGCGGGCCCGCGCTTCCACGGCCTGTTCCTGCTGCTGCTGATGGGGGTGAACGGCGCCTTCCTCACCGGCGACGTGTTCAACCTGTTCGTGTTCTTCGAAGTGATGCTGGCGGCCTCCTACGGCCTCGTCCTGCACGGCTCGGGCGAGACCCGCATCCGGGCGGGGCTGGGCTACATCGCCGTCAACCTCGTCGCCTCGCTGTTCTTCCTCATCGGCGTCAGCCTGATCTACGGCACCATGGGCACGCTCAACATGGCCGACCTCGCCCGGCGGCTCGCGAGCCCGCCCGCCGAGGCCGCCCTGTTCGAGGTCGGCTGCGCCGTGCTCGGCATCGCCTTCCTCATCAAGTGCAGCGCCTGGCCCCTCGGCTTCTGGCTGCCGACCACCTATTCCGCCGCGACCGCCCCCGCGGCGGCGATCCTGGCGATCCTGAGCAAGGTCGGCGTCTACGTCGTGATCCGCCTGAGTCTGCTCCTGTTCGGAGACGGCACCTCGGAAGGGTTCGGCCAGGGCTGGATCCTCGCCACAGGCCTCGCGACCATCGCCTTCGGCACGATCGGCCTTCTCGCCGCGCGCGATCTGACGCGGGCAGCGGGCTACGCGGTGATGATCTCCTCGGGCACGGTGCTCGCGGCACTCGGCACCGGCAGCGCGGCGGCGCTCTCGGGCGCGCTCTACTACCTCCTCGGCTCGACCTTCGCCGCCGGCGCCCTGTTCCTGGTCGCCGAGATCCTTCAGCGCAGCCGCGACCCGGCGGACGCGGCCCAACCCGTCTTTGCCGACGAGTACCGCGATCCATTCGACGATGCCGACGCCGTCGAGGTCGGCCGGGCGATCCCCGCCACGGTGGCGATCCTCAGCGGCGGCTTCCTCATCTGCACGCTGATGCTCGCCGGCATCCCGCCGCTCGCGGGATTCGTCGGCAAGCTGGCGATGTTCTCGGGGCTGGCTTCGAACACCATGACTGCCTCGGCCTGGTGGCTGATCGGCGCGCTTACGCTTTCCAGCCTCGGCACCCTGATTCCGCTGGTGCGGCTCGGTATCTTCAGCCTGTGGGTGCCCCACGACGACCCGCCGCCGGTGCTGCGGACGCCGGAACTGGCGAGCCTCAGCGTCCTGCTCGCGGCCTGCATCGGGCTCGCGCTCTGGGGCGGGCCGGCGCTCGCCTACACCGAGGCCACCGTGCGCTGGCTGTCGCAGCCGCAGGACTACGTCCGCGCCGTCCTTGATACCGGCAAAGGCGAGGCGGGATCACGCTCATGAACGCGTTTCTGCCCCACCCCTTCCTCTCGGCCGGCCTCATTCTGGTATGGCTGCTGCTGAACGCGCCGCCGACGCCGGGCAACGTGCTGCTCGCGCTCCTCGTCGGGCTCATCGTGCCGGCGGTGATGCGGGCGCTGCGCCCGAGGCCGGTGCGGGTCCGCCGCCCCGGCCTCGCCGTGCGGCTGCTGTTCATCGTCCTCTACGACATGCTGCGCTCCAACATCGACGTGGCCCGGATCATCCTCGGCCTGCATCGGGCTGAGCGGCGGACAGGCTTCGTCTCGATCCCCCTCGACATGACGACGCCGTTCGGCCTGTCGGTGCTGTCGATCATCCTGACGGCGACGCCCGGCACCCTCTGGGTCCAGTACGATTCCCATTCCGGGCGCCTGCTGATGCACCTGCTCGACGACACCGACAGCGAGGGCTGGGTCCGCCGCGTCAAGGACCGCTACGAGCGTCCCCTGATGGAGATCTTCGCGTGAGCGCCGCCGCCATCCTCGATTGGGGCCTCGGCCTCGCCCAGGGCATGCTGGTGCTGGCAATGGCGCTGGCCGCGTGGCGGATGCTGCGCGGCCCCCGCGCCCAGGACCGCATCCTCGGCCTCGACACGCTCTACCTCAACGGCATGCTGGCGATCGTCGTCCACGGCATGCGCACCGGCAGCGGGCTCTATTTCGAGGGCGCGCTGATCCTCGGCATGATCGGCTTCACCGCCACGGTGGCGCTCGCCAAGTTCCTGATGCAGGGCGAGGTGATCCAGTGACCGGTGCCGACCTGCCCGCCTGGGCGGCCTGGATCGTCGTGGCGCTGGCGCTGACCGGGGCCGGCTTCTCGCTGACGGGTGCGCTCGGACTCATCCGCCTGAAGACCTTCTACGAGCGCGTCCACGCACCGACCCTCGGGGCCACGCTCGGCGCCTTCCTGATCCTGGCCGGCTCGATGCTGCTGCTGTCGCTGATCGAGGGTCACATTGTCCTGCGCGACGTGCTGATCGGCCTGTTCATCACCATCACCACGCCAGTGACGATGCTGCTGCTCGCCCGCGCCGCCGCCCACCGCGACCGCACCGAGAAGAACCCGAAGGCCCCGCCCGAGCCGTGATGCTTTCGGCCTGAGGGCCAACGCCGGGCCCGGGCATCGCGCAGGCTCGGGATCAAGGGGCGACGGATGGCCCGCTTGCCCTTCGTTGAGCTCGCGGCCTTGGCGGCCTATGGATGGACCCCATGGAACTCCGAGCTTCAACCGAGCGATCCCTGGCTCCCTTGGCCTGCAAACCGCCCCCCGGAAAGGCTGCGCCATTCCTGCCGATGAGCCGCGCCGAGATGACGGCGCTTGGCTGGGACGCCTGCGACATCGTGCTGGTGACGGGTGACGCCTACGTCGATCATCCCAGCTTCGGCATGGCGATCATCGGCCGGCTGCTCGAAGCGCAGGGGTTCCGGGTCGGCATCATCGCGCAGCCCGACTGGCAGTCGGCCGAGCCGTTCAAGGCGCTCGGCAAGCCGCGCCTGTTCTTCGGCGTCACCGGCGGCAACCTCGATTCGATGGTCAACCGCTACACGGCGGACCGTCGCCTGCGCCATGACGACGCCTACACGGCGGGCGGGGAAGGCGGAAAGCGGCCGGACCGCTGCACCATCGTCTACACGCAGCGCTGCCGTGAGGCCTATAAGGACGTGCCGATCGTGCTCGGCGGCATCGAGGCCTCGCTGCGCCGGATCGCCCATTACGATTACTGGTCCGACAAGGTGCGACGCTCGATCCTGGCCGACGCGAAGGCGGACCTGCTCCTTTACGGCAATGCCGAGCGCGCCGTGGTCGAGGTAGCCAACCGCATGGCAGCCGGCGAGGCGCCGCACGAACTCGAATCCGTCCGGGGCGTCGCCCTGTTCCGCCGCGTGCCGGAGCATTACACCGAGCTGCCCGCCGACGATCTCGACTCGACGGACGAGGCCGCCGCCCGCCGGCCCGGCGACACCGTGATCCGGCTTCCCGCCTACGACGAGGTCAAGGACGACAAGGAAGCCTATGCCCGCGCCTCGCGGGTGCTGCACCGGGAGGCCAATCCCGGCAATGCGCGCCCGCTCGTGCAGCGCCACGGCGACCGCGACCTGTGGCTGAACCCGCCGCCGATCCCGCTGACCAGCGACGAGATGGATGCGGTCTACGACCTGCCCTACGCGCGCGCGCCCCACCCGTCCTACGGCGACGCGAAGATCCCCGCCTGGGACATGATCAAGTTCTCGGTGACGATCATGCGCGGCTGCTTTGGCGGCTGCACGTTCTGCTCCATCACCGAGCACGAGGGCCGCGTCATCCAGAATCGCTCGGAGGGCTCGATCCTGCGCGAGATCGAGCGGATCCGCGACAAGACGCCGGGCTTCACCGGCGTGATCTCGGATGTCGGCGGGCCGACCGCGAACATGTACCGGATGGCCTGCAAGGACCCGAAGATCGAGGCGGCGTGCCGGCTGCCGTCCTGCGTCTTCCCGGACATCTGCCCCAACCTGAACACCTCGCACGACGACCTGATCCGGCTCTATCGGAAGGTCCGCGAAGTGAAGGGCGTCAAGAAAGTGATGGTCGCCTCCGGCGTGCGCTACGACCTCGCGGTCCGGAGCCCCGAATACGTCGAGGAGCTCGTGACCCACCATGTCGGCGGCCGTCTCAAGATCGCCCCCGAGCACACCGAGCGCGGCCCCCTCGACCTGATGATGAAGCCGGGCATCGGCACCTACGACCGCTTCAAGGAGATGTTCGACGCCGCCGCCAAGAAGGCCGGCAAGAAATACTACCTGATCCCGTATTTCATTGCAGCGCATCCGGGCACGACCGACGAGGACATGCTGAATCTCGCGCTCTGGCTCAAGAAAAACGATTACCGCGCCGATCAGGTCCAGACGTTCCTGCCATCCCCCATGGCGACGGCCACGACCATGTATCACACCGAGATCAATCCGCTGCAGGGCGTGCGGCGCGGCGGCAGCGAGCCCGTCGACGCGATCAAGGGGATGCGCCAGCGCCGGCTGCACAAGGCGTTCCTGCGCTACCACGACCCCGAGAACTGGCCCCTGCTGCGCGAGGCGCTGCGAGAAATGGGCCGCGCGGATCTCATCGGGCCGAGGCCGGACCAACTGGTGCCGTTCTCGCAGCCGCCGGGAACAGGCGTGGGCGCGGGGCGAGGCCAGCCGCGCCCGGTACGCTCCGCGGGTGGCGGGCAGCGGTTCACCACGAAGGGCGTGCCGGTGAGGAAATGACGGTTTCATGCCAAATTCAGCTGATCCCTTCGGGATAGCGGATTTGGACGTCGCTCAGGTGCCGGATGCGGTTTCCGGTTGGTCGTTTTCGTGAACCGTTGATTCCCCACTCCCGGCGTCGGGGAGCGTGGCGAGGCAGCAGCCGAAGCTGAGGGGGCTTGGCCGGAAGGGACTCTTCCCGAGCCGCCCCCAACTCCGCGACGGGCGGATCCCTTCACCCCCGCAGCCGCGCCACCGCCATCTTCCGCACCCGGCTCGCATAGAACGAGAGAAACCCGCGCTGGGCGTGGTCGCCGGGGGTGCGCAGGACGAGGCCCGGATCGACCAGCATCCGCCGGCCGGTGGCGGCGGCGATGCGGCGGTTGAGGGTGAGGTGCTCGCAGCGCGCGTAATCGTCGTCGAGATAGGAGCCGAGCCGGTAATCCGCGCCGCGGTAGAGCGTCAGGCCGTTGAAGGCGGAAAGGCAGGTCGTCTCGCGCTCCCGCGTCAGGGCGCTTTGCGCCGGATAGATCGTGTCGGAGAAGAAGCGGTAATAGCCGAGCGCCCCACGGCGGTGGCGGGCGATGTCGTCGAGGAGGTGCTCGTAGCTTACCGCCTCGTCCTCGTAGGCGAGCAGATCGTAGTAGTGCGGCTGCGAGGCCGCCGAGATGGCGAACAGGCCCGGCCGCTCCAGCTTGGCCAGCGCCGCCAGAACCGCCCCCGCTTCGGGCGGGCGCGCCATGACGTTGTCGATGTCGGCGACACAGACATAGGTAGGCGCCGGTCCCTGTCCGTCGAGCACCCGCTTGAGGTGTTCGCGGCCCCGGGCCATCCGTGCGAGCCGGCCGCGGATGTCGGCCATGAAGGCGGTGGGGACATGGCTGAGCTCGCCCCGCGTCTGCGCTGCCCAGAGCAGGGCCCCGGTGCCGTCGCGGGAATCGTTCTCGCCGACAAGGGCGCGGCAATCGAGCCCCGCCGCCCTCAAGCAGGACAGGAAGCGCAGGAAGGCGGGGAGGGTGGCCGCACAATTGCGCGCCAGCGCCAGCACCACGATGTCGGGGCGCTCCGCCTCGACGGAGCCTTGCACCGGGTCGCTCATCGCACGGCTTCCTTCGGGGTCTTGGAGAGGGCGGGGGATTCGGCGGTACGCCCGGCCGTCCGGCAGGCGCAGGCCGGCTGAGCTGCGGTCTCGCGCTGCGGATCGAGGGGCAGCGTCCGGTTGAGGGTCCAGAGCGTGCCGGCACAGTTCTTGGCGTCCCACCACGGGTTGGACCGGCCGGTGCGGGCGCGCCAATCGACGCTGTTTCCGCTCACCGTCACGGTGTGGCAGGGCTCGGCGTACTGGTTCCAGACCGAGATGCCGACATTGGTGAAGAGCTGCGGCCGGGCGATCACCACGTTGCCGGCGATGGTCATGTGGCTGCCGCTCGCCACCGCGATCCCGTACTGGCCCGGATCGATTAGCAGGTTGTCGCGTGCTTCCAGATAGGCGCCGCCGCCGTCACCGAGCATGATCCCGCCGCCGGACTGGCTCGGGCCCCCGCCGACGAGGCGGTTGCGGCTGACCAGGATCGGCCGGCCCGCCTCACCGCGCGATTGGAACAGGCTGATCGCATCCTCCGGCACGCCGCGGCCGGGCTCGTTCTCGCCAATGTTGCAAGAGATGCCGTTGCCGGGCCCCGTCACCTTGTCGAACTGCACGAATTGGCCGGCCGGGATCGGCCCGCGCACGTTGCGCACGTTGTTGCAGCGAACCTCGACCCCGGTGGAGGAGAGCGCGCGGATGCCCGAGAGGGTGTTCTCGATCCGGTTCTCCTCGATGAGGACGCCCTCGCTGCCCTCGATGTAGATGCCGACATTCCCGGTGTCGCGGATCGTGAGATTGCGGATCGTCACGTTGCGCGAGCGCTCGATCCGCACCCCCTCGCCACCGCACGGCCCGAGGTCGAGCCCCTCGATCGTACGGTCGGAGACGTCGCGCAGCACGAGGCAGGGGCCGGACGGGTCGCTGAGGGTGCGGCGGGTCTCCTCGGCACGGGCGGGCGCAAGAGGCCAGGGGGCGAGGAGCGCGAGAGCGGCGAGCGTCGCCAGGGACATTCCCCGCGCCCGTCCGGGCCGGAACGGCGTGTCGGGCGGAAGGGCGGCGGCCTCCGCCCGGAAGATCATCGCGGCGCCGATGCCGATGCCGATCAGCGTCCAGAACGGAATCGCCAGCATCGGCCCCTCGAGGGCGACGTCGAAGCTCGCATCGATGATGATCGAGGCGACGTAACAGGCGATGAACAGGAAGAAGCCCTCCCATCTCCGCTCGCCCATCCGCCGCGCTCGCCAGAAGGCGGCGATCATGGCCGCCATCCAGACGGCGCAGGTGAGGAGCCACAGGGCGAGGCCCGGCACGCCGCCGCGGGCGAGGTAGGTCATGTGGATGCTGTGCGGGCTGCGCAGGGTCGGCCCGCCATTCTCCAGCCCGACCACGTAGCCGTCGGTCTCGGCCAGATTCGGCCCGAAGCCCTTGCCGGTCCAGAAATAGGGGCCATGCACGGTGTAGCCGAGAATCGTGTTCCACCAGCGCAGCCGCCACTGCTTGGTGTCGTCGAGGTTGCCGCCGCTGCTCGGGGCGACGATGCTGACGATGTTGTTCACCACCGCCGCCGCGCTCACCGGCCGGTCGCTGTTGGGCAGCTCCACCTCGACATCGAGGGCGGCGGCGGCGCCCAGAAGGCCGGCGCCGAGGATCAGCGTGGCGGCCATCCGCTTCCATTGACCGACCGCCAGAAGGGCGAGGCAGACCGGCACTGCAATCGCCAGCATCGAGCCCCGGTTCTGCGCGGCGGCGAGCACCGCGCCGAGGCCGACGAAGGCGACCCAACCCGGCCCGACCCGGACGAGGCCGACCAGCGCCAGGACGCAGGCACCGGCCAGATGGGCCGAGAGTTCGCCGGCCCGCGCGGCAAAGAACGGCACGTCGCCGAGGATGAAGGCGATGATCGCCAGCGGGATCACGATGCGCGCGAGCCAGCGGAACATCCGCAGCAGGGTCCCGAGCCGCCGCGGATCGTCGAGCAGAAGGGCGATCAGGACGAAGGCGTAACCGCCGTAGAGCGCGACCGCACCGTCGCGCAGGGCATCGACCCGGTACTCGCGCAAGCCCGTGAGCGTCCGCAGCAGCACCCAGCCCATCAGGGCGGCGAGGCAGAGTGCCGGTGCGGTGGCGAGCCCGGCCGCAAGGTTGATGCCCGATCGCGCCCGCAGCACGGCGAGCAGCCCCAGCAGGAACAGCAATTCGCCGGCATAGAGCGGCGGCAGGCCGAGATAGGCGAAGCTCTTGCCGAAGATCATGTACCCGGCAAACGCGATGCCGAGCGCCGCCAGGAACAACTCCGCGAGGCGGCTTTCCCGCGACAGGGCCTGGATGGTCGTTGTCGTTGCCATCAACATCCGCCCATCGACAATCTCCACCGGTTCGATCGGGGCGAAGTCTTGCGGGCGGCTCGCGTCCTGACAATCGAGGCCGGCGGCGCATCGGGAGCGCGCCGGCCCGTACTTCCGACGTACCCCGAACGATCGAGGAATCGTCGCCGCCCCTCCCGATGTCCGCGTGGTGCGCGGACCGGCCTCGTCTAGGGTCGCCGGGCCATCCTTCCGGCCGGCTTTTCCATCGCCTCGCCCTTCCCTGGACCGCTCTTCCCTGGACCGCCCTTGCCCGGACCAAGCATACCTGCCCCCCCGCGCGACCTCCGTGCCCTAGACGGCGCCCGCCGTGCGGTTTTCAGGAGAGGCATTCTCGGGAGAGGGGTGACCGGCCCGGCGCTCTCCGTGGCCGATCAGGCGCTGGTGAGCGCCTGCAACTTCGCCACCACCATCGTGCTGGCGCACGCGCTCGGCCTCGAGGCTTTCGGCCTGTTCTCGACCGCCTGGATCGCGGTGCTGCTCACCATCAGCCTGCAGCTCGGCCTCATCGTCTGCCCGATGATCAGCATCGGGCCGGGCCTGGGCGATGAGGCGCGGCCGGCCTATTACGCCATCGTCCTCGTTCACGAAGCCGCCTTCCTGGCGCTCGCCGGCGTTGCCGTCGCGATCGGGCTCGCTCTGGCGTTCGGCGACCGGGCGCTGGGGCTCGCGGCGGGCGCGGCCTGCGCCGCCCACCTCGCCCAGGACTTTTGCCGCCGCTACCTGTTCGCCCGCGGACGGCCGCCGGTCGTTCTGGGGATCGATGCGCTCAACCAGGGGATCAAGCTCGCCGGCCTGATCCTGCTCAGCCGGGCAGGGATGCTTTCGCCGACCCGCGCCCTGGAGGTCGTCGCGGCCTCGGCCGCCCTATCCTGCCTCTGCGCGATCCCATTCCGAGGGAAGCTGGCATGGCGGGCGGGCGAGTTCAGCGCGGCGAGCCGGCGGCAGTGGCATTCCGGACGCTGGCTGGTGCTCACGGGGCTGATGCAGTGGCTGAGCGGCTATGGCGGCCTGCTCGTCGCCGGCGCCCTGCTCGGCGTGACGCTGATCGGCGTGCTGCGCGCGGCGCAGAGCATTCTCGGGGTTCTCAACCTGATCCGCGACGCCCTCGAGAACATCGTCCCGCCGATCGCCGGCCGGGCGCTGGCGCAACGCGGCTTGGCCGGTCTGCGGCCGGTCATCGGCCTCACCGCCGCCATTGGCCTTGCCGGGGGCCTAAGCTTCACGGCGCTGCTGGCGCTCACCGGCAAGAGCCTGCTCGCGGCGGCGTTCGGGCCCGACATGGCGGCCTATGCCTGGGTGGTGGCGTGGTACTCGCTGCTGTTTCCGGTCTCGCTCGTATCCTTCGCGCAGATCTGCGCGTTTCGCGCTCTGGAGCGGACCGGCGCGGTCTTCGCCGCGACGGCGGTGGCAGCGGCCCTCAACCTCGCGCTGGTCTATCCGGCCGTGCGCGGGTTCGGCATCGAGGGCCTGCTCGGCGTGGCGATCACGAGTGAAGTGCTGGTCTGCCTCGTCCTCGCCGGGCTGCTACGACGCGTTCTGCGGGCCCCATCAGGGACGCTCGGTGCTCTGCAACCGGCTTGAAGATCGGGATCCCAAAGGGATGATCCCTTCGGGAACCCGGATCACAGGCGCAGACGGCCCACAGCGATCTCCGCGTAGAGCGCCGCGTCGATCCGGCGATAGGCGCCATCGCGGTCGATATAGAGCGGGTCGTCGGTCCGATCCGGATCGAAGCCGTCCTCGGCCAGCGCGACCTTCTTCTGTTTGAAGGTCTCGGTGTGGCCGAGTTCGTCGCTCAAGCGCAGGAACAGAGGCCGGGCGTAGACTGGAAGCCGGGCTTCCATCGCGGCGTGCAGGTGCCCGAGGTCGAAATCCGGCCCGACCGCGAGCGCTGCCATGCCGGCCCGGCCCTCCGCCCCCGGCACGGACACACCGTAGACGTTGGCCTCACGCACGCCCGCGATGCGATGAAGCGCCTCGGCGACCTCGGTGGTAGCGACGTTCTCACCCTTCCAGCGGAAGGTGTCGCCAATTCGGTCAACGAAAGTGAAGAACCCCTGCGCGTCGCGGCGCATCAGGTCGCCGGTGCGCATCCAGGCGTCACCGGGCTCGATCACGTCGCGCAGCACCTTGCGCGCGCTCTCGGCGGCGCTGGTATAGCCCTCGAACGTGTATTCCGCCCGCTCCGAGAGCCGGCCGAGCAATTCGCCGGCCTCGCCGAATTCGGCCGGGATGCAGCGCCCCTGCGCGTCGCGGGCGGGCAGGCCCGTGGTGACGTCGTGGCGCACGATGAGGGCCGGCGAGCGCCGGGCCATGAAGGAGGGCACGCGCCCCACCGCGCCGACCCGGCCCTCGACGTTGTAGAGCGAGAGCGTGCCCTCGGTCGCGGCGTAGAATTCGAGGATGCGGGGGATCGCAAAACGGGCCTGGAACGCCTCCCAGACGTCCGCGCGCATCCCGTTGCCGGTGCAGAGCCGCAGGCGGTGCCGTCTCTCGAAGGGGTCGGGGGCGGCGAGCGTGAGGTAGCGGCACAGCTCGCCGATATACTGGAACAGGGTCGCGCCGGACTCCGTCACGTCGGCCCAGAACCGGCTGGCGGAGAACTTCTCGCGGATCACCACCGAGCCGCCGCCGAGCAGCACCGAGCCGGGCGCCACCACGCCGCCGACACTGTGATAGAGCGGCAGGCAATCGTACATGCGGTCGTCGGGCGTCGGGTCGATCAGGCCGGCGAACCAGTGGGTCCACATCATCACCCGGTGGTGGCTCACCCGCGCGGCCTTGGGCAGGCCGGTGGTGCCTGAGGTATAGATCAGCAGCGCGGGATCGCGCAGCGTGACGGAGGGCGCCTCGCCCGATCCGAGCGGAGCCTCGTCGAAGCCCGCCGACGCCGCGGTGAGTGAATCGTTCGCGTCCGGCCTCTGCCACACGATCTCCGGCGGCTCGGCGAGATGGGGCAGGGCCCCGTCCCACACGTCGGCAAGGTCGGCGGCGGCGATGACGAGGCGGGGGGCGGCCACCGCGAGGCAGTGGGCGAGGCCGGCGCCGCGCAGGTGGGTGTTCAGCAGCGCCACGCAGATGCCGACGCGGGTGAGCCCGAGCCAGACCGCGAGGTAGTCCGGGCTGTTCCGCATCAGGAGGGCGACGGTGTCGCCCTTGGTCAGGCCGCGCGCCAGCGCCCAACGGGCGTAGCGGTTGCGGCGGGCGGCGAAGGCCCCATGGCTCAGGGTCTCGTCCTGTCCGATCAGGGCTGGCGCGTGGGGGCGCTCAACGGCCACCGCATCCAGCACCAGGGGGAAGATGCGCTCCGGGCTCGCGTCGATCCGCGCCGTGCGGGCCAGGGCGCCGAGCCAGCCGGCCGTTGAGGAGGGCCGGGGCGGCGGGGCCGCGCCGTCGGGCTCCGGGCTTCCGGCGAGCGGATCGGGGGCGAGGGCTGTGGCGAAAAACGGATCCATTGCGGACACCGTCACGCGGCGAGCGCGGCGCGGGCCGAGACCAGCGCGAGCCAGTTGCGGAACAGCCCGGCGGCGCCCTCCTGCCAATCGGCGGGGCGGGGCGGGGTCTCGGCCATGGTCGGGAAGTCGGCGTGCAGGGCCGGCGAGCGATCGGCCCGCGCCACCGCGGAGAAGGTGTCGAGACGCAGGGCGGCCTCGTCGGCGTAGTAGTTCTCGGGCAGCGCCGGGCAGGTGTCCCGCTCGCCATCGAGGAAGCGGCCGACATCCCGGCGGTACTCGCGGGCCAGCGTGTCGCCGTCATATTCCGGGTGGCCCTGGAGGAAGACCATCGGGGTGCCGCCGTCACGGACGAACAGATCGACGCCAACCCTCTCGGAGCGGCGCAGGATGCGGTAGCCGCGGTCGGTCAGCGCAGGTTCGGGCAGATCGTTCCAGCGCGAATGCGGCACCGGCACGCGCCCCGGCATTCCGGCCAGCACCGGATGGTCGGCGACCGTGGTGCAGGCATAGACGCCGGAATGCTTCGCCGGCAGCGGCCGGCGCTCGATGCCATCAAGGTGCAGCACGGCCGCGTGCGCGGCCAGACACGAGAACAGGGTCGGGATGCCGCTGGCATCCGCCCAATCCACCACCGCTGTGAGCGCCGGGAAGAATGGCTCGTCGGCAAGGTGCTTGGCCTTCGGCTCAGCCCCGGTGACGACGAGGGCATCGAGCCCGGCTTCGGCCAAGGCCTCGTCAGCCCGCTTGCCCCGCGTCGCGTAGAAGCGGTCGAGATGCGCGCGGGCGAGGGGACCGCGCGCCACCGTGTCGAGGCTGAACAGGCGCAGCTCGACGCCTGGGCCGATCAGGCGCCGGAATTGCCGCTCCGTCTGCACCAGGGCGCTGTCGGGCATGTTGTTGAGGAGGCCGACGCGAAGCTTCGGCTGCACCGGCTCGGGCCACGCGAAGCCGCTGTCCTGGCCGCTGCCCTGGCCGAGATCCAGTTCTGCGGACCGGCTCACGGAGCGAATCGGGGTGCCGTGGTCCAGCATGGCGGGTCTCCTCCGAAAAGCGATGGGGAAGGGCTCAGGCCGCGAGCGCGGCGGGGGCCACGGCGGCGAGCGCCTGGTCGAGGTCTTCGAGGATGTCGTCGATATGCTCGATGCCGACGCTGAGCCGGATCGTCTCCGGCAGCACGCCCGCGACCCGCTGCTCGTCGGGGGTCATCTGGCGGTGCGTGGTCGAGGCCGGGTGGCAGGCGAGCGACTTGGCGTCGCCGATGTTGACGAGGCGCTTCACCAGTTTCAGCGCGTCGTAGAACGTCTTGCCGCCCTCGAACCCGCCCACGACCCCGAAGGTCAGGAGCGAGGAGCCTTCGCCGTTCAGATACTTGCGCGCCATCGGGTGGTTCGGGCTGTCCACGAACCCGGCATAGTTCACCCAGGCGATCTGCGGATGCGCCCGCAGGTGCTCGGCGACCTTGCGCGCGTTGGCGACGTGGCGCTCGACCCGCAGCGCCACCGTCTCGATGCCCTGCAGCAGCAGGAAGGCCGACATCGCCGGCAGCACCGCGCCGGTGGTGCGCTGGTAGACGCTGCGCGCCCGCGCGGCGAAGGCGCCGGGGCCGAAATGGTCGGCGTAGACGAGGCCGTGATAGGAGACGTCCGGCTGCGTGAACATCGGGAAGCGCTCAGGCGCTGCCTTCCAGTCGAAGCGGCCGGAATCGACGATGATGCCGCCGAGCGTGGTGCCGTGGCCGCCCATGAACTTAGTGAGCGAGGCGATGACGATGTCGGCGCCGTAATCGATCGGCCGCATCAGGATCGGGGTCGGCACGGTGTTGTCGACTACCAGCGGCACACCGTGGGCGTGGGCCACCGCCGCCAGCGCCTCGATATCGCAGATGTTGCCGGCCGGATTGCCGATCGATTCGCAGTAGACGGCGCGGGTGTTGCCATCGATCAGCGCCGCGATGTCCTCGGCCCGGTCGCTCGCGGCGAAGCGGCAGGTGATGCCCTGTCGCGGCAGGACGTGGGCCAGCAGCGTGTGCGTCGTGCCGTAGAGCTGGGGCACCGCGACGATGTTGCCGCCGTGATCCGCCAGGGTGGCGATGGCGTAATGCAGGGCCGCCTGGCCGCTCGCGACCGCGAGCGCCGAATGGCCGCCCTCCAATTCCGCCACGCGCCGTTCCAGCACCGCGACGGTGGGGTTGGCGATCCGGCTGTAGCGGAAGCCTTCCTCCTCCAAATTGAACAGGGCGGCGCCGTGGTCGGCGCTGTCGAAGGCGTAGGCGACGCTCTGGTAGATCGGCACCGCGACCGCGTGCGTGGCCGGATCGTGGTCGAAGCCGGCATGAAGGGCGATCGTTTCGCTGCGCATGTCTTGAAGTCGTCCCGAAACCACGAAGTTGGGGCCTTGGGCGCAAGGCTTGGACCAGACTTTGCCGTACCGGAACGGGATGAACTCTTGCGGGACTTGGTGAACGCGAATCTCCGATAAGTCTTGGTTGACGACTTCGAGCGAGGGGAAATCGTCCGAGGGACAGAGGCTGTGGCCGCGCGGCAATGTCTTTCCGGTCCAGACACTGCCGTCCGGCACCTGTCCCGAAACGGAGCAAGCGTGCCAAATCGGCCCTAGTCTTGATACGATGACAGACCTGCCGAAACTCGACAGTCTTCGCCCGTCCCTGCGTTAGTGATAATCGTACAATCGACTTGTCATCCGATTAGAACCGTGGTTTCCGATAGGCTCGGCGCTTGCGGAACGGTTCCGAACGCCTGCTCCCTTTGTCATCAACGCGTTCTCCTGCGCCGAACCGGCGCCCCGATCGGCGGAAGAGCGCTTCAGCGAGGATGCCGTGTCGACCACAGCGATGATTCCGTCCGTGACCTCGGGCGAGCTGCGCGCCGCCCCGATCGAGCCGAGCTGGATCCAAGAGGGACAGCCCGTGGCCCGCAACACCATGCTCTCGCGCAGCGCCGACGGCATGGCCTGGACGCTCGTCTGGGACTGCACCGCCGGCCGGTTCGCGTGGCACTACGACATCGACGAGACGATCCACTTCATCGAAGGGTCGGCCACGATCAGCGACGGCATCTCCCCGGCCAGGACCTTCCGGGCCGGCGACGTGCTGTTCATTCCCCGCGGCGCGGTCTGCCACTGGCATGTCGAGAGCTACGTGCGGAAGGTCGCCTTCTGCCGGAAGACCCAGCCGAAGGTCGTGGCACTCGCCCTGCGCGCCGCCGGCAAGGCCAAGCGGATGCTGAGCCGCCGCGCCGGTTCGGGCGGCCAGCTCGAAGCCGCCTGAGACAGCCTCTTTCACAGGATCGGACGCGATGACGACGCCGGAGCACGATACCTGGACGTTCTTCGAGGGCGCGTGGCACCCCGGCAACGTCCGGATCATGGGGCCGCGCACCCACGGCGCGTGGCTCGGCTCGACGGTGTTCGACGGCGCCCGCGCCTTCGAGGGCGTCGCGCCCGACCTCGACCTGCACCTCGCCCGGGTCAACCGCTCGGCCACCGCCCTCGGGCTCACGCCGAAGGTCGCGGTCGAGGAATGGACCCGCCTCGTCGCCGAGGGGCTGACGCGGTTTGCGCCCGAGGCCGAACTCTACATCCGGCCGATGTACTGGGCCGAAAGCGGGTTTGCCGGCGGCGTGCGCTTCGACCCCGCCTCCACCAATTGGTGCCTGTCACTCTACACCGCGCCGATGCCGCTGCCCTCGGGCGTCAAGGCGACGCTCTCGCCCTTCCGCCGCCCGTCGATCGAGACCGCTCCCGTCGATGCCAAGGCCGGCTGCCTCTACCCCAATGGCGCACGGGCGCTGACCGAGGCGCTGTCGCGCGGCTTCGGCAATTGCCTGATGCTCGACGGGCTCGGCAACGTCGCCGAGTTCGCCAACGCCAATGCCTTCTTCGTGCGGGACGGCATCGTCTACACGCCGGTCCCGAACGGCACGTTCCTGGCCGGCATCACCCGCGCCCGCGTCCTCGCGCTGCTGCGTGGGGCCGGGGTCACGGTGGTGGAGAAGACGCTGCGCTACGAGGATTTTCTAAGCGCCGACGAGGTCTTCACCGCCGGCAACTTCGCCAAGGTCGCCCCGGTCACCGGGCTCGACGACGTGCGCTTCGAGCCGGGGCCGGTGTTTCGAAAGGCGCGCCAGCTTTACTGGGATTTCGCGCATGGGCGGCTGTCGTAGCGGGGCAAAGTTCAGGCTTCGTCCCCGCTACGAGCTGATCCTGGTCAGCAGCTCAGACGTCTGCGCTCACGCCGGCCGAAGGTCTGGTAGTGCACGGCACCGGATTCCATCTGGCCCCGTCTGACCGCGCGGAGCACGTCGGGATTGCAGCGCAGGTATTCGCGCTCATCGAAACCGTAATCACGGCGGCCATAGCCGCGGCCACCATAGCCACGGCCGCGATCCTCGTCGTCGTAACCGCGGGCACCGTAGCCGCGGCCCCGTTCTTCGTAGCCATAGTCACGGCTGCCGTAGGGCTGAGCCGAGACTGAAGCGATGGAACCCATCAAGCCCAGGCCGACGGCCGCCACTGCATAGATCGCCTTCATATCGGGTGGTCTCCTCATCCGCCTCTAGGAACGCGACGAGACGAATTTAGGTTCGCGGCCGGCACCGAACGGCCCTGCTTGTGTCTCGCATCCCTCGCCCGAACGGTCTTGTGGGTCGACTTCGATGTTCCAGACCCGCCGCCGGAACCCTCGTGCCCTCACGTGGGAAAGGCGTCGCCGAAAACCTTCCCCGTTCTCACCCGCCCGCCAGCGCCTTCTCGCGGATCGCCGTGAGGCTCATGCCCGGCGTGATCGCATCGACCGAGAACTTCACGTGGATGATCGCCGGGCGCTGCGCCGCCCGAGCCTCCGCCAGAGCCGCGGGAAAATCCTCCGTCCGCTCGACGGTGAAGCCGACGCCACCGAAGGCGCGGGCATAGGCGGCGAAATCCGGGTTCACGAGATCGGTCGCGAGGACGCGGCCCGGAAAATCGCGCTCCTGATGCATGCGGATCGTGCCGTAGCTCGCATTGTCGGCGACGATGCAGACGAGGTTCAGGCCGTACTGCACGGCGGTCGCGAACTCCTGGCCGTTCATCAGGAAGTCGCCGTCGCCGTTGATCGAGATCACTGTGCGGTCGGGGAAGATCCGCTTCATCGCGACCGCCGCCGGCACGCCGTAGCCCATCGAGCCGGAGGTCGGCGCGAGATGGGTCGCGAAGCGGCGGAAGCGGTAGAAGCGGTGGATCCAGGCGGCGTAGTTGCCCGCGCCGTTGCACAGGATCGCGTCCTCCGGCAGCGCCTCGCGTAAATGCACCATCACCTGCCCGAGATTGACCGGGCCGGGTTGCGGCGTCGGGATTTCGGACCACGCCAGATAGTCCGCATGGGCCGCGCGGGTCTCCGTCGCCCACGGCACGGTGGCCGGCGCCGCGAGCCGCGCCAGGGCCGCCGCCATCCGGGCCGGCGCGGCGGTGATGCCGAGATGCGGAACGTAGACCCGGCCGAGTTCCTCCGTACCGGGATGGATGTGGACGAGCCGGGTGCGGGGCGCCGGGATGTCGAGGAGCGAGTAGGTCTGGCTCGCGACCTCGCCGAGGCGGCCGCCGAGCACGATCATCAGGTCGGCGGCCTTGGCCCGCGCCACCAGCTTCGGGTTGGCGGCAAGCCCGAGATCACCCGCGTAGTTCGGGTGCAGCGGGTCGAACAGCGGCAGGCGGCGGTAGCTCGTGGCCACCGGCAGATCGAAGGCCTCAGTGAAGCGGCGGATGTCGGCATAGGCCTGCTCGGTCCAGCGGCTGCCGCCGAGCACCAGGAAAGGGTTTTTCGCCTCCGCCAGCAGGGCGGCGAGACGCTCCAGATCCTCCGCGCCGGGCGCCGCCTCGACGGGAGCGAAGGGCGGGGCCAGCGGGCCCTCTGCGGCGTCCTTCAACATGTCCTTTGGCAGCGCCACCACCACCGGGCCCGGCCGGCCGCCGGTGGCGGTGTGGAAGGCGCGCGAGACGTATTCCGGCATCCGCGCGCCGGTCTCGATCTCGGTGGCCCATTTCGCGATCGGCCCGAAGGCGGCGCGGTAATCGACCTCCTGCCACGCCTCGCGGTCGCGCAGACCCCGCTCGATCTGCCCGACGAACAGGATCATCGGCGTCGAATCCTGCTGGGCGATGTGGATGCCGGCCGAGGCATTGGTGGCGCCGGGCCCGCGGGTGACGAAGCAGATGCCGGGCCGGCCCGTCGCCTTGCCATGCGCCTCCGCCATCATCGCCGCGCCGCCCTCCTGGCGGCAAACGGTGAGCGCGATGCCCGATTCGTAGAGCGCGTCGAGCACCGGCAAGTAGCTCTCGCCCGGCACCGCGAAGACGTGGGTGACGCCGTTGGCCGCGAGCTGATCCACGAGCGCCTGGGCGGCGGTCCGTCCGCCGGTTCGGGCGGGGAGGGCGGCGTCTGGGCTCTGGGACATCGCTTCGATCTCGCTTGACGGCAGGGCGCGTCCCGGTTCGGGACCGCCCCTCGGCACATCCTGCGGTTTGTACCGGAACTGAACAATTTCCGGCCCGTCCAGCCGGGCCCTGGACTTGCACAGACGAGCCGCAAGGACAGGCAACGGCATAGAGATGAACCGATAACGTCCGGTTTCGACCGGGACGAGACGGGCAAGTTTCACAAGGTCCCATTTCAGATCGACGAACGGATTGCGAACCATGCTTGCGCGCCGGAGATCATCGACACCCCGCGACCGCGCCCGCCCGTTCGACGGATGGGGCGCGTGATGGGCGCCGCCGCCGCGCGGGCGCCGGAGCCCGCCATCGACGGGGGGCTCCTCAAGCAGGCGATGCGCCGCCTCGTGGGTGGGGTCGTCGTGATCACCGCCGGAAGCGGCGAGGACCGGGTCGGGCTCACCGCGACTTCGGCGGTCTCCCTCTGCGTCGATCCGCCGACCATGCTGGTCTGCGTCAACCGCAGCTCGTCGAGCTGGCCGGTCATCGCCCGGCGGCGGCATTTCTGCGTCAGCATCCTCGGAGCCGGGCAGCAGGGGATCGCCGAGCGCTTTGCCGGCATCGGCGGCCTGCGGGGCGCCGCCCGCTATCTCGGCGCGGATTGGACGATCATGGAATCGGGCGCCTCCGGCCTCACCGAGGCGCAGGCCATCGTCGATTGCACGCTGGCGGAGGTCATCGAGCGGCACAGCCACGCCATCCTGCTGGGCGCGGTGCGCGAGGTGCGGCTGAACCGGGCGGAACGGCCTGCCCTGGCCTATGGCGGCGGGCGCTTCATCGGGATCTCACCGGATGGATCGCCCCCCGACACGGACCGAATCTAAAACCCGGCCCAACCAAATCAGATTAACCAGCAACATACTTAACATCAATAAACGCTTTTTCCGCATAATCAGCAAGAGTATTTATAAAACCGCGGATGTATTGCAGTCGAAGCGGCCACAGACCAATCCAGTCGGCACAGGCTAAAGGGAAAGAGGACAATGTCGCAAGCGGTGACAGCCAGCGTCGCGGATCGGACCATGGGCCTCGCCTACGCGATCGCCGCCCGCCACGCGATCAAGCCGGAATTCGAGAAGTCGGACGCCCTGGTCGATGTCGGGCTCTCGTCCCTCGATCTCGTCAACCTGATGGTCGCGGTCGAGGCGGAGTTCGACATCATGATCCCGCCGGCGAGCCTGACGCCGAAGAACTTCTACTCGATCGAGACCATCGCACGGATGGTCGAGAGCGTGCGCAGCCCGAGCGCCTGACCTTCCCTCACGAACATCTCTGACGTGCCGCCGGCCCGGCCGGCTTCAGTCCAACGGAGCCCAGCCATGACGATGTTGCCCACGCCGGACGGTCGGGTCGGCGATGCCGCCGACCTTCTGACCCGCGCCGCCGCCGCCGCCGCGATCGCCGCCGCCCATGCAGACGCCGTGGACCGCGACGGGCGCTTCCCCGTGGAAGCCGTCGCCGCCTTCCGCTCGCAGCGCCTGCTCGGCGCGGCCGTGCCGATCGAACTCGGCGGTGAGGGCGCCTCGGTCCGGATGCTGGCCGAGATCGCCTACGTGCTGGGCCGCGCCTGCGCCTCCTCGGCGATGATCTTCGCCATGCACCAGACCAAGATGGCCTGCCTGATCCGGCACGGCCGCGGCGAGCCCTGGCAGGACGGCCTCCTGCGCCGCATCGCCGACGAACAGCTCCTGATGGCCTCCTCGACGACCGAGGGCCAAGGCGGCGGCAACGTCCGTTCCTCCGCCGCCGCCATCGAGGCCGACGGCGAGGCGATCACCCTGGAGCGGGCCGCGACCGTGATCTCCTACGGCGCACAGGCCGACGGCGTCGTCACCGTCGCCCGCCGCTCGGCCGAGGCCGGAGCGTCCGACCAAGTGCTCTGCGTTTTCCTGAAGGAGGACTACACTCTGGAGCGCCTGAGCGGCTGGGAAACGCTCGGCATGCGCGGCACCTGCAGCAGCGGCTTCCGCCTCGTCGCCCGCGGCCGCCCCGAGCAGGTGCTCGCCGCCCGCTACGGCGACATCCACAACCAGACCATGACGCCGGTCTCGCACATCCTGTGGTCGAGCGCCTGGGCCGGCATCGCGGCCTCCGCCGTCGATCGCGCCCAGGCCTTCACCCGCACGGCGATGCGGGGTGCGGACGGCGTCGCCCCGCCCGGCGCGCTGCACTATGCGCGCGCCGTCTCCAGCCTGAAGCAGGCCCGCGCCCTCATCACGCAGGCGCTCGACACCTTCGAGGGCTCGCAAGGCGACCCGGCGGCGCTGGCCGGCCTCGACGTGCAGACCGCGCTGACGATGCTCAAGGTCGAGGTCTCGGAACTCGCCGTCGCCACCGTGTCGAGCGCGCTGCGCGCCAACGGGCTGGCCGGCTACCGCCAGGACGGTGCGTTCAGCATCGGCCGGGCGCTGCGCGACATCCTCTCGGCGCCGATCATGATCCACAACGACCGGATCATGGCCAACCTCGCCACCGCGACGCTGATGTCGCCCGTCGCCGCCTCGCTGAGCGCCTGAAGGCGCTGACCCGCTCCCGTCTCGCCCGAAGGACTTGCTCGCCATGAACATGCCCGTGATGAACGCGCCGGCCTCGCCGCCCGCGACCGACCCGCTCGACGCCCTGTTCGACGCGATGTTCAAGCCGATGAATGCGCAGGGCGTCTACGCCCGCACCGGCGCCTACGAGTCGGTGGTGGAGGCGCTGGCCGCCTTCATCTCGGCGCGGCGCGAGGACGGCACCGAGGTGTTCCGCTTCCCGCCGGTGATGAGCCGGGCGCATCTGGAGCGGCACGGCTACCTCAAGAGCTTCCCGAACCTTCTCGGCTGCGTCTCCTGCCTGGAAGGCAGCGAGGCGGAGATCCGCGCCTCCGCCGACAAGCACCTCGAGGGCGGCGACTGGACCACGGGCCTCGAAACCGCCGACCTCGTTCTGACCCCGGCCGCCTGCTACCCGGTCTACCCGATCGCCGCCGCCCGCGGCGCGGTGCCCGCCACCGGCTACCGCTTCGACGTCGCCTGCGACTGCTTCCGCCGCGAACCCTCGCGCCATCTCGACCGGCTGCAATCCTTCCGGATGCGCGAATACGTCCGTATCGGCACGCCGGAGCAGATCGTCGCCTTCCGCGAGAGCTGGATCGCGACCGCCACCGCCATGGCCGACGAACTCGGGCTTCCCTACACGGTGGAGACCGCGAGTGACCCGTTCTTCGGCCGGCTCGGCCAGATCATGGCCTTCAGCCAGCTCGAACAGGCCTTGAAGTTCGAGCTGCTGATCCCGCTGCGGGGCGCGGCCGCCGGCACCGCCTGCATGAGCTTCAACTATCACCGCGAGCATTTCGGCACGACCTGGGGCCTGAACCTGGAGGACGGCGAGCCCGCCCATACCGGCTGCGTCGCCTTCGGTATGGATCGCCTCGCAGTGGCCCTGTTCGCCACCCACGGCGAGAGCATCGACGCGTGGCCGGCCGCGGTCCGCACGGTGCTGAAGCTCTGACGCGAAACGCCCGGAGCCGTCCGATGCCCCTCGATCCGCATGTCAGCCGCTTCCTCGACATGATGGCGCTCGGGAGCTCGGACGGCATCACCCTCGACGCCCGCCGGGAGGGGATGCGCGGGCTTAGCCGCCTTGCCGGGCTGAGCGCCGAGGGCGTCGCGACCCGCGACCTCGTCCTGCCGGGCCCGGCCGGGCCGCTCTCCGCGCGGCTCTATGCGCCGGAGGGCAGCACGGGCGGCCCCGGCCTCGTCTACCTGCACGGCGGAGGCCTCGTGACCGGCGGCCTCGACACCCATGACGGGATCTGCCGGGTGCTCGCCGAGTCCGGCAGCCTCCGCGTCGTCTCGGTCGATTACCGGCTCGCGCCCGAACACCCGTTCCCGGCCGCCCTCGACGACGCGCTGGCGGCGCTGGATGCGGTCGCCGCGCAGGCGGACGCGCTCGGGATCGATCCGGCCCGGCTCGGCATCGGTGGCGATTCCGCCGGCGCCGGCCTCGCGGCACGGGTCTGCCAGGAGCGGCGCGGCGCGATCCGGGCGCAGCTCCTGATCTGCCCCGTGCTCGACGTGCACGGCAACCACGCCTCGCGCCGCGATTTCGCCCGCGGCTACTTCCTCGACGAGGCGACGATCCGGCGCGACCTTGCGGCCTGCGGGCCCGAAGCCGCCGCGCCGTCGCCCCGTCTCTCGCCCCTGCGCGAGGCGGACCTGACCGGCCTGCCGCCGGCCCGCATCCACACCGCGGAATACGATCCCGTCCGCGACGAGGGGGCGGCCTATGCCGAGCGTCTGGAACGGGCGGGCATCGCGACCGCCCACACCGTTCACGCTGGCATGATCCACTTCTTCTACGGCCTCGGGCGGCTGGTGCCGCGCGGCCGGCCGATCCTGTCCGAGATCGCCCGCGACTTCGGCGAATGCCTCCGCGGCGCCTCCTACCCCACCCCTTGCCAAACCACTTTCGAGGAGAGCCCCCATGTCCCTGCGTGAGACCGTCTTTTTCGAGATCGCCGCGATCGCTGCCGAGCAGGAGAAGCGGATGCCGCCGATCACCGACGACCTGGTGATGCTCGACACCGAGTTCGACTCGCTCTGCTTCGCGCTCCTCGTCGCACGGATGGAGGATCTCACCGGTGCCGACCCGTTCGGCGAGATGGACGCCTCCGACCTGCCGGTGACGGTCGGCGACCTCGTCGCCCTCTACGACCGCGCCGCGGCCCGGCAGGCGGCCTGAGCCCGATGATCCTGCGCGAGCGCCTTCTGGCGGCGGGCGGTCTTGAGGGCCTGTTCCTGTCCGACCACCGCAGCAAACAAGATCTCGCCGGGATCGTTTCCGGTGAGCCTGACGCCGCCGCGACCGCGGCGCTCGCTGGCCGCCGGGTGCTGCTCGCCGTCGGCGGGCAGATGGCGGCGGCCCGCGCCATGATCGCGCTCGACGGTCTCGCGGCCCGGCTCGCCCTCGTCCCCCCGAAGCTGGCGCCGGAGCACATCGTCCGGATCGCGTCGGATTCCGAGGCGGAGATCTGCGTCACCGACGCCGAGGGGCTCCCGCCCGATGCGCTGCCGGGCTTGGCGCGCATCGACGTGGACGACGCTTGCCGCACCGCAGCGGAGACGCCGCGGGAGACGGAATGGGCACTGGCCACCTCCGGCACCACCGGCGCACCGAAGCTCGTCGCCCACACCCTCGAAGGCTTGGCCGGCGGCATCAACACCGCCGCGACGCCGGAGCCAGGCACGGTGTGGAGCACCTTCTACGACATCCGCCGCTACGGCGGTCTGCAGGTCTTCCTGCGGGCGATGCTCGGGCCGTCCTCGCTGGTGCTCTCCGACGCGGGCGAGCCGGTGCGCGACTATCTCGTCCGCGTCGGCACGGCGGGCGCCACCCACATCCTCGGCACGCCCTCGCACTGGCGCCTCGCCCTGATGAGCGCGGCGCTCGACCGGCTCAGCCCCCGCTACGTGCGGCTCTCGGGCGAAATCGCTGACCAGAACATCCTCGATGCGCTTGGCGACGCTTTCCCCGAGGCGCGCATCGCCCATGCCTACGCCTCGACCGAGGGCGGGGTCGGCTTCACCGTCGAGGACGGGCGGGAGGGTTTTCCGTCCGCGCTGATCGGCACCCGCGCCGGGATCGAGATCACCGTGCGCGAGGACAGCCTGTTCGTGCGCTCCGGCCGCACCGGGCGTCGCTATCTGGGTGCCACGCCCGAGGCGCTGATCGCCGAGGACGGCTTCATCGATACCGGCGACCTCGTGGAGCGAAGGGGCGAGCGCTACCACTTCCTCGGCCGGCGCAGCGGCGTGATCAATGTCGGCGGCGCCAAGGTGCAGCCTGAGGAAGTCGAGACCGTCATCAACATCTTCCCCGGCGTCTCGATGTCCCGAGTGCGCGCCCGGCCCAACCCGATCCTCGGCGCGGTGGTCGAGGCGGAGGTGGTCCTGCGCGCCGACGCGGGCGCGGATCAGGCGGCGCTGAAGAAGGCGATCATTGCCCATTGCCGCCCGCGCTTGGCCGGCCACAAGGTGCCGGCGAGCGTGAAGTTCGTGGACACGCTGCCGATCACGTCCGGCGGCAAGCTGGTGCGGAGGGGCGCGTGAGCGACGTTTCCAGGGACGGCCTCAAGACCGGGCGCCTCGTCGTCGTCACCGGGGCGAGCCGCGGGCTCGGCCTCGCCATGGCCGAAACACTCGCCGCCGAGGGTTTTCGCGTGGTCGCCCTGGCACGACGCCCGAGCGAGGCGCTGGAGGCAGCGCAACGGGCGGCCGGTCCCGGCCGGATCGAATTCATGGCGGCCGACCTCGGCGAGATCGACGCGCTCCAGCCGCTCGCCCAGCGCATCCGGGCCGAGCACGGGCCGGTCTACGGCCTCGTCAACAACGCCGCCCTCGGCACGCCCGGCCTGCTGACGACGATGCCGGCCGCCAAAATCGCCGAACTCGTCCACCTCAACACCCTCGCGCCGATGGTGCTGACCAAGTACTTCGCTCGCGGGATGATGACGGCGGGCGCGGGGCGGATCGTCAATGTCAGCTCGATCATAGCCTTCACTGGCTACAACGCGCTCTCGGTCTACGCGGCCACCAAGGCCTCGATGATCGGCTTCACCAAGTCGCTCGCCCGCGAGCTCGGGCGGCTGGGCGTGACGGTGAACGCGGTGGCGCCCGGCTTCATCGAGACGGCGATGACGGGCGAGATGGACGAGGCCGAGCGCGGGCGGGTGGCCAACCGCAGCGCCCTCAAGCGTTTGGCCGAGCCGCAGGATGTGGCCGACGCCGTCGCCTACCTGATGTCGGACCGCGCCCGCAACGTCACCGGCACCGTTCTGACCGTCGACGCCGGCAGCACCGCCTGACGCCGGCCGGCGGCTCTGAGCCAGGACTTGCTTCGACAGCGAATTGCGGAAAATCAATAGAGTCCGGCTTGTCCGGACAGAAAAAATAACGCCTATACTAATCCAAACAACAAGACCGGCAATCCCGAAACGGCATCGGCCGGCTGGCATTGATTTCGCTCTGTTTCGCGCACGTCTCCGAGCGGGACGACAATGCGCCTGGCTCACGGTTCGTTCGCGCGGAACCGTGGGACGAAAACAGGTGCCGGACAGCGCGACGAGCCGGAGGGGGACGCCGATGACTGGGCTGAACGAGACCGTGGAAGACGTCCCACCCGCGGGGGAGGGCGTTCGCAGCGCGCGGGCCAAGGTCCGCTGCCGCACCATCGAGGAGGACGACCTCGCATCCGTGGTGCGGCTGCTGCGGGTCGGCTTCCCCGACCGTTCAGAAACCTATTGGCGCACCGGGCTTGACCGGCACCGCACCCAGCCGCTGCCCGACGACGTGCCGCGCTACGGCTATGTGCTGGAACGGGACGGGGCGATCGTCGGCGTCCTGCTCGCCCTGTACCGGACGGTGACGGACGAGGCCGGCACGCATCTGCGCTGCAACCTGTCGAGCTGGTACGTGCTGCCGGAGTTCCGCGCGCTCGGCACGCTGCTCGACGGCTTCGCCATGCGCGACCGGCGGGTGACCTACACCAACGTCTCGCCCGCCCCGCAGACCTGGCAGATGCACAAGGCGCGCGGCTTCAAGCCGGTCTGCTCGGGCCAGATGCTCGTCATGCCGCTGCTCGCCGGCTTCGGCCGGGGGCGCCGCGTCCGCGCGGCCACGCCCGACACCCTCCGCCTGCTGCCGGAGCCGGAGGCCCGGCTGGTGGCCGACCACATCGCCTATGGCTGCATCGGCCTGGTCTGTTCGGATGGCGAGAAGGCGTGGGCCGTCCTGTTCCAGCGGCGCGCCATCAAGCTGCGGCCGGGGGAGACGCGCTGGCCACGCCTGCCTTGCCTCCAGCTCGTCTATCGCTCGACCGCGCTCGACCTGTCCGCCTTCCTCGGCGCGATCGGCCGGCATCTCATCCTGCACCACGCCATGCCGTGGTTCGTGCTCGATGCCGTGGGCAAGCTGCCCGGCCTCGTCGGACACTTCTTCGAGGGCCGCGCCCCGAAATATGCCCGCGGCCCGAACCCGCCGGCCACCGGCGACCTCACCTATACCGAGGTCGTCCTGTTCGGCGCCTGAGGGCGCTCTTCGCCGAAGCGGAGGCTATTTGGGCCGGAGAACCTGTCGAACACGGATCCTTGCGGCTTCCGGTCAATATCATCGCGAGCCTCAACGATGCGATGCGCTGAGCGTAAACCGGCACTCCGATCGGGCCGCTGCGAAATCGATTCCGCAGCATTCCGAATGGTCACGGCGTCGCGCATGCGCCTCACAGCCCGAAAGACGCCATAAACCAAGACTCCACAGAGTGTTGGCCCGCACGGGATCGGCGGGGCACGAAATCGGCTTTCTCGACACCCGGACCAGGCTGAGACGACGTTCCATGGAACTGCCGGAATGCTGAACTTCCTCTTGGTCGTCGCGGTGGCAGTCTGGTTCGTGCTGCTCTATCCGCTGGCGCGCCATAGACTGGAGACCCGGATGGGGCCGCTGAACGGTCCGGTCGCGGTCCCGTTCGCCCTGATGACGCTCTTCGCGCTGCTGCCGCTGGTCTTCAACGTCCCGCGGGAGGACGGCAACGCGGTGCTGGAGCAGGGGCTGACGGCCTCCAACCTCGCGCTCATCGTCATGACCGGGCTGACCGGGCTCTATCTAATGGCCCGGATCGCGGTGGACCGGCGCATCCTGCTGGTGGCGTTCTCGATGCCGTACCTGCCATTCACGCTGATGATCCTCGTGAACGGCCTCAGCACCGCATGGTCGATCGTGCCGAGCTACACCGTATACCGAACGGTGGAACTGGCGATCTTCACCCTCGCCTCGATTATGATCTTCGACCGAAGCGACATCGAGCGGCGGCTCGCCAACCTCTTCGCGCTGTTCACCGTCGCGTGGCTGGTCGCCACGGCACCGATCATCCTCGACAACTTCGCGCATGGGATCGTGTTCTCGTCGGCCAAGCACAATCTGATGCCCTATCTCTGCGCCGCATACGCCTTCCTCGTCATCTTCGACGACCGCATCCCCCACCGGCGCGCCCACCTCCTGTTCGCCTTCGTCGGCTTCGTCATCGCCGGCTCGGCCGCGAGCACCGCCTCGCTCGTCGCGGCGGCACCCGGCATGATGGTGGCGTCGCGCCACCGCCGGCTGCGCCTCCTCGGCTACGCGGGTTTCACCGTCTACCTGGTCCTGTTCCTCGTGCTGATGGGGGGCCTATCCGCCTTTCCGGCCCTGCTCGATGTGATTTCGACCGTACTCCAGAAGCCACCGGAGGAGCTGGCCGACGCCACCGGGCGCGGCACCTTCTGGCCGGTCTTCATCGAGGCGACCAAGGACCGCTTCGTCGGCGCCGGCTACGCGGCGGGAGACCGCTTCATCCAGCTCCTGATCCCGACCACGGCTTTGGCCGAGACGCTGGCGCGGGACGCCGTGTTCATCTCGTCCTCGCACAACATGCTGCTGAGCGCCTGGGCCGGCACCGGCCTGATCGGGCTCGGCCTCTGCGCGATGGTGCTGGGGACCGCCCTGCGCTGGGGGATGAAGCTCGATCGTCCCGGACGCCGCCTCGTCGCCACCTGCGTGTTCTTCCTGATCCTCAACGGCATGACGACGCCGGGCATCTTTCAGGACTGGAACATCAACGTCCTCACCTTCGTGGGGCTGTTGGCCTATGCCCGCATCGGTGCCCTCCGCCGGGAGCCGGCGGGCGCAGCCACGCCCGTTCCGTCCGCCACCGCCTTTGGTCTTCCGCCTGCGGCGCCCGCGTGATGGGCATCCTGGCGCAGATCTTGAAGCCTGAGACCCGAACCGCCTCCGGACTCCGGCCGCTGTCCCAACACGGGAAGGATCGTCCCCGGACGACCCACTCGGGGACGGGAACGGCGGACCGGATCGGTCGCTGCGGGTCGGCCGCACCTGCAGGCGCGTATTGTTCGAGAGTTTTGCAATGACGATGATCGAGCGGATGCCTTCGCGATTCTTCGTCGGCGCCGAGCCGGGCAAGCCGGACGTGACGCCTGAACCCTGGTTCCTCGACCCGCGGGAGATCGGGCAGGCCCTGCGTGCACGCTGGGCGCTCGTGCTGGCCCCGGCCGTGCTGCTCCTGGTGGCCGCGGTGGCGTGGCTCGCTCTGGCGCCGCCGCTCTATGCCGCCGTGACGCAGATCCTGATCGACCCACGCGGCATCCAGGTGGTCAAGGACGGCGTGACGCCCTCGGATCAGGCGAGCGATGCGAGCCTGCTCCTCGTGGACAGCCAGCTCCGCGTCCTCATCTCGGACGACGTGCTGCGGCAGGTCGTGAATCGGTTCAAGCTCGATCGGGACGCGGAATTCGTCCGCCCCGCCTCGCCGTTGGAGGCGCTCAAGAGCCGCATCTCCTCCCTGTTCGTGAGCACCGGCGGCTCTGCCGACGACACGCTCACCGCCCTGCGGACCCTGCGCGACCGCACGACCGCGCGCCGCCTGGAGCGCAGCTTCGTGGTCGAGCTCGCCGTCACCAGCCAGGAGCGCCAAAAATCCGCCGAGCTCGCCCAGGCCATCGCCGAGACCTACCTGACCACCGTCTCGCATGCGCAAGCTCAGGTCACCCGCAAGGCCGGCGAGGCGGTGTCGAGCCGCCTCGGCGAGTTGCAGGACGACCTCCGCGAGGCCGAGGACAAGGCGCAGAAGTTCCGCGCCGCCAACAACCTCGTCGGCACCCGCGGCCAGCTCGTCAGCGAGCAGGCGCTGACCCAGCTCAACCAGCAGCTCGGCGCGGCGCGCGCCCGGGCCGGCGAGCTGCGCGGGCGGCTCGCCCAGATCGAAGCGGTCGCCAACGGGCGAGCCGACCTCAACTCCGTGACCGAGATCGTCCAGTCCACGACCGTCGCACAATTGCGCGCCCAGCTCGCCCAGATCGAGGCGGCCCGGGCCGACACCCTATCCAACCTCGGCCCCCGCCACCCCACCCTGCGCACCGGCGAGTTGCAGGTGCAGACCCTGCGCAACGACATCAACGCCGAGATCCGGCGCATCGCCGCGGCCACCCGCAACGACTACCGCTCGGCGCAGGCCAACGAGGCCTCGCTCGCCGCCACCCTGGAGAGCCGCAAGAAGGAGGCTCTGTCCGTCGACAAGAGCTTCGTGCGCCTGCGCGAACTGGAGCGGCAGGTCGAGGCGAGCCGCGCGGTCTACGAAGCCTTCCTCGTCCGCGCCCGCGAGCTTCAGGAACAGCAGCGCCTCGACACCTCGACCTCGCGCGTCATCTCGCCCGCCTCGCTGCCGGAGCGCCGGCTCGGCCCCCCGATTCCTGTGATCTTCGCCGCGGCTCTAGCGGCCGGCCTCGGCCTCGGCGCCGCGCTCGCGCTCCTCGCCGTGCCGGCCGCAGGGCGGATCGGCTCGCGCCGCCGGCTTCAGCAGCTCGCCGGGCTCCCCGTGGTCGCCGCCCTGCCGGCCAAGGTGCCGAGCAGGACGCGGAGCAAGGCGGGCAGCGAATCCCTGCGCGCCGACACCGCCTACGACGTGGCCGTGGCCCGTCTCGGCAGCCGTCTGCAGCGCGACTTCGGCGCCACGCGGCCGACAATCGTCCTCGTCACCTCGGCGGACGACCGGAGCGGCAAGTCGGAGCTGGCCCGCAGCCTCGCCGCCTCGGCCGCCCTCGACGGCCAGCGGGTGCTGCTCGTCGATGCCGACCCGGAGGCGATGATCTCGGGCGATCTCCGGAGCAAGGCCAAGCGCGGCACCGCCGACGTGCTGAGGACGCATTCGGGCCTCGGCGACGCGCTGGTCGAGGGGCCGACCGGGGTCAAGATCCTGCCCTTCGACGACGCGGCCCTGCGCCTCGGCACCGCGGCCTATACCGGCGCGATCCTGACGGCGGCGGCCGCCTTCGACACGGTCTTCGTCGATATCGGGCTGATCGGCACCGACATCGCCGCCGAGCGCCTCGCCCAGGACCAGCGTTTCCCGGCCCTGCTGCTGACGGCGAGCGCCCGCCGCAGCGGCACCGCCCGGCTGCGGCGGGCGCTCGACGCCCTCGGCCGCGACGCGCGGGTGCAACTCGTCATGACCGACGCGGAAGCCGAGGCGTGAGGCTCGGCCTGCCGCGGAGCGCAGCCGGGTTCCTCGCCGCCGTCTTGCTCGCCATCTTCCTTGGGCCGCCGCTCTTCGGCCTCGCGGCAGAGGTTCGGGGCGGCGAGGCGAAAGCGCCGCTGGTCCTGCAGGTTGCGCCCACCGGCGACGTCAATGCCCGTCGCAACGACCGCTTCGCGGATCTGCCGACGGCGCTCGCCCGCGTCGCGGCGCTGCGCCGCCAGGGGGAGGGGCGAGCGATCGTGGTCGCGCTGGAACCCGGAACGCACCGGATCTCGGCGCCCGTCCGGATCGGCCCCGACCATGCCGGCACGGCCGGGGCGCCCCTGATCCTGCGCGGGGCGGCCGACGGATCGAGCCGGCTCGTCGGCAGCATGCCCCTGGCGCCCGCATCGCTGCCGCCGCGCCTGCGCGCGCGGCTGCCGGCGGCGGCCCGCGACGCGGTGCGCGCCTACCGTCTGCCCGAGGCTTTGCGCCGGGAGCCCGCCTACCGCGCGCCGCGGCGCTTACGCGAGACGCATCCGCGCGTCACCGAGATCTTCGATGCGGGCGGCGCCCTGCGCCCGGCGCAGTGGCCGAATCCCGGGCCGAGCCCTGGGCCCGGGTCCGGCTGGACGACGGTCGCCGCGGCCGAAGCAGGGGGCCTCGACTTCACCCTCAAGGACGCGCCGGGTCTGCCCGACCTGTCCCTGGAACGCGACCTGTGGGCGGAGGGCTTCTGGCGCTGGGACTGGCTCTTGGAAACCCTCCACGTCGCGGCGGTCGATCAGCGCCGCCGCCGGCTCGAACTGGATGCGCCGCCCTACGAGGGCATCCGCGAGGGCGCCCGGATGCGGCTGGTCCACGCCCTCGGTGCCCTCGATGAGCCCGGTGAATGGTGGCGCGACGGCGAGAGCGGGCTGCTGCTGGCATGGCCAGCTCCCGGCGCGGCCGACCTCGAAGTCGGCCTCGCCGAGACGCTGATCCGGGCCGAGGGCGCGCGGCACCTGCGCATCGAGCAGCTTCGGCTGGAGCGCGCGCGCGGCGATCTGATCGTCGTGCAGGGCGGCGAGGATATCGAGATCCGCGCGAGCGAACTGGCCTGGGCAGCGGGCCGTGCGGTGTTGTTCGAGGGGGTGACCGGGGGCGGCGTCTCCGGCAGCACGGTGCGTGATATCGGCGCGAGCGCGGTCCGCCTCGTCGGCGGCGACCGCGCCACGCTCCGGCGCGGTGGCCTGTTCGTGCGCGACACCCGCTTCACCCGCTTCTCGCGGCTGAGCCAGACCCAGAGTTCCGCGATCGAACTCGACGGCGTCGGCGCGGAAGCGAGCGGGAACCTCATCACCGACGCGATCGGCTACGCGATCTACCTGCGCGGCAACGATCACGTGTTTCGCGGCAACGAGGTCGCCCGCCTCATCCACGGTTTGAGCGATACAGGCGCGATCTATGCCGGACGCGACTTCACCGCCCGCGGCTCGATCATCGAGGACAACTACGTCCACGACATCCGCACCGTGCCGGGAATGGAGGTGAAGGGCGTCTATCTCGACGACATGGCGAGCGGCTTCACCATCCGCCGCAACCTGTTCGTCGATGTGGATCAGCCGGTCTTCATCGGCGGCGGCAGCGACAACACGATCACCCGCAACGTCTTCGTCGCTTCGAGCCCGATGGTCGCCCTCGACGCACGCGGGCTAACTTGGATGAAGCCGTCCCTGAACGAGGCGGATTCGGAATTCCGGGCCGCCTTCGCCGCGATGCCGCTCGACGCCCCGACCTGGCGGATGCGCTACCCGAAGCTCGCGGAGGCGCTGACCGACGAGCTCGGCGTGGCGCGCAACAACCAGATCGTCGACAACGTGACCATCGGCGGCGACGAACTTGCCCTCACGGAAAAGGCGGAGGCGGGCCGGCAGATCATCCTGTTCAACACCCGCCTCGACGGCCCGGCCCCGAAGCCGGGCGACCTCGGCGCCCTGGTCCGTTTCACCGCCGAGCGCGGCATCACGCTCCGCCTCGACCCGTCGGCGATGCGGCGGGACGGGCTGCCGGCCTCGCCATTCACCGACGCGCGGCGCTGACCCCCTGCGGCCCCGGAGGCTTCACGCAGCCTTGGACGGCACCTCGGTGAGGGCCAAGAACTCGCTGACGATGGCCTCGTGCACCTGCTTCAGCCAATCCTCGGCGATCCGCGCGCGCTCCTCCGCGGCCTCGGCCCGCTCTTCCGCCGCGCGGATGCGCTGCTCGGCCTGCGCCTGCACATGGGCGGCCTTGGTCTCCGCGGCCCGGACCCGCTCGCTGGCGAGCTTGACGTCGTCACGAACCCGCTCCAGCAGTTCGTGCACGCGCTGCTCCTGCTCCTGGGCCTGCGCCTCGACTTCGCGCGTCCGCTGAGCAGCGGCCCGCACGCGATCGATCAGGTTCGCCCAATCCTGAGAGGAGGAGGGCGAAGCAACCGCCACGGAGGCGTTCGCATCGGCATCCGATTGGACGAGACGCAGAATGCTCGTCAGGCTATCTGTCTGCTTCGGAGCGTCGTGAGAAGCGACGGTCATATCTTGAGGCTCGACGTGATCAAGATCAAGTGGACGCTCCCAGCGCATTTTCTTGATTATGTCCATTTTGAAACGCTTCCAGCGAGACATGGATGCCAAGCGGACACAAGCGGGCGAGGAATGATCCGCAACATCACAATCGTGCAAAATAAACAGCCGAAGCAAGTCAAATTTTTAAGGATGATATTGCCAAGTTTCCCTTCCAGTAAGATGTTGTAAAAATATCACAAATAGGTCCCGTGTATTCCCAATTTGATGTAGAATGTTATTCGCTTCCGCATGAGGCGCTCGACCGCTCGATAAAGCTGAGTCGTGTCCGTTTTTGACTATCGACCAAGGCTTGACCCTGAGCCGCCTGGATACATCGAGCATCGGCGCATTTGCGATCGAATCTAGCCTCGGCCCGGAGGGGCGGCAAACCTTCCCCCGCCATCAGCACCACGAACAAATTCGAACGCACCTCTCGTCGAGCGTCTCGAAACGGGTGGCGCGGTCAGGTGCGCGCCGCCAGAAGGGGCTCGAGGGCATCGAGATATCCGGTGACGGCCGCCTCGACCGTGAAGTGCGGGAGCGCGCGCGCCGCCGCATGTCGCAGGTCCCGGCGGCGGCCTTCGTCATCGAGGAGTTGCAGGGTTGCCTCGACCCAGTCCGCCACCGCCATCGGTCGCACCTCGCCGCAGCCATAGGCGTCGAGGAGACCACGGGCCGCGCCGGAATGGGGTGAGGCCAGCACCGGCGTCCCGCTCTGGAGCGCCTCCTGCACCACGATTCCCCAGACGTCGCCGCGGCTGGGAAACAGGAAGAGTCTGGCCGAGGCGTAGACCTCGGGCAGCGCCTCTTGGCCCAGGAAGCCGTCGAAGCGGGCGGTGAGGCCGGCCCCCGCGAAGCGCGCCTCCATCTCCCCCCGCAGCGGGCCGGCCCCCGCGACACGGACCGACAGGCGTCGGCCGCGGGCACAGCAGCCGAGCACCACGTCGGTGAAGAAGCGGGCGCCCTTCACCTCCTCGTTCAGCATGCCGCAGAACAGGAGGTCGTAGGTCCGCTCGGTGTCGGGCGGGGGCGGGGCGGGCGGCGTCCAGGCCGGAAAGAGCGGGCTCAGGACGAAGTTCCGGGCCGGCAAGCCGTAGCGGGCGAGCACGGCGCCGCTGCCCTCGCTCGGTCCGATCCCGGCGGCGGCCCCCGAGACGATGGCGCGGCGCAGCCAGCGATGCGGGGCCGAGCGCGCGCCCGGATCAGTCTCGGGCACCCCGTCGGTACGGATCAGTGTCGGGACGCGCCGCAGGCGCGCGGCGCCCGCCGCGAACAGCATGGTCGGCGAGAAGTCGTTGAGCACCAAAGCCGCCGGCTGGAGGGCCGCGAGCCGCGTCACCACCGCCGGGTTGACGTAGAGGTTGCGGATCGAGGAGCGGTGCCAGCGCAGGCCCGGCAGCACCGTGTGCCGGTAGAGCCGCGGCGGCGGCATCACCCATTGCCGGGCGCTCTCGCGCGGGGTGCAGGACAGGACGTGCAGGGCCCGGCCGTCACGGCCGGCGAGCCGTTCCGCCAGACGCTCGTAGAGGACGTGCGTGTAGGGCGCGAGCGCCCCGGTCACGACGACGATCGGGCGCATCGCACCGGCTGCCATGGACGGCGACCTCAGGTCAGGCGCCGCAGGCCCGGCGCCGGTCAGTTGGGATAGAGCATCGTGCCGAAAGATGATCACCGGCTTTCGGAAAAAGACGATGCGGACACAAGAGTCGAGAGCGGGAATCGTCTCAAGCCGTCTCCCGCGCCCGCCATCCCGTCCTGCGGCCGCCCATCAGCGCTTCGAAATCGGAGACCGGCCAATGCGGCTCGACCACGTGGCGGGGCATCGCCGGCAGATCCGCGGCACTCAGCGCCCGGCCGCGCCGCGTGGTGAAGAAAGTCCGGTAGCCGCTTTCCAGGGCCAGCGCCGGGTCATGCTCCGGATCGAAATCGTGGACGGCGACACCCCAGGGGCAGGCGAAATGGCGGATCTCCCGGCCGGTCAGGGCCGCAAGGTCGCGCCGGGAGCGGGCGATCTCGTCGGCGACCCGCGCGCGGTCGAGCCGACTCAGGCGCTGGTGTGTGGCGGTGTGGGATCCGATGTCGAGACCGTCGGCGCACCAGGCCGCGATCTCGGCCCGGCTCATGTAGAGGCGCCCGCTCGGGGACAGGGACGGCGCCCGGTCGAGGCCGGGCGGTGTGTTCGGCGGCGCGTCGATCCAATCGCTGATCAGGAAGACGATGCCCGGAATGCCCAGGGCCCGCAGAACGGGACGCGCCACCTCGAAGGTGTCGGCATAGCCGTCGTCGAAGGTGACGAGGAAGGCGCGGTCGCGGGCGGGCCAGCCCGCGGCGAGACGCTCGGCAGCCCCGTCGGCATCGATGAAATCGCCGTGCCGGCCGAGATGGCGCAGTTGCGCGGCGAAACGATCCTGCTCGGCTTCGGGCACCTGATGGTAGCACAGGGTGTAGAGACCGGGCTCGGCACAGGCCAGGGACTTGAACAAGGCGCTCCCGCGCAGGGCGAGTGCGCGCAGGGCCGGAGCGCGGCGCAACGTCGTCTTGACCCAGTGCTTCATCCCGGCCTCACCCTCCCATACAAGCACCTATCACAGCAATAACCTGATGGCATCTGAACAAATCATCCCGATCACCCGTGGTTAATCTCGCATATTGGTTTCATTATTACTGACGGTGCGCTGGCTCGCCCCTTGCTGATCAGTGTCAGGCAGGCCATGGCCTGTCCCGCGCCGGAACGGCCGGCACGGAAAGGATGTTCGAAGGTGGGGCAACTGACGGTCGTCGATGTTACGGACGATCCCGATTGGGACGCGGCGGTCTGGCATCAGCCGGGCGCCAACCTCTATGCGTCGCGTCGCTGGGGCGAGTACAAGCGCTGCATCGGCTGGGACGTGCGCCGGCTCGCCATCCGCGCCGGCGACGGACAGGCGCTCGCCTATGCCCAGGTTCAACGCCGTCGCCGCTGGCTCGGCCACATCGTGCTGGCGCAGGGCTGCCCGGTCCTGACACATCTCGGAGAGAAGCGGGCGGAGGCGGTGTTCCGCGCCTTCCTCGGCCATCTCGAACTCGGCCGCCTCGATCTGCTCGGCGTGAACTACCAGCAGTTCCAGACGCCGGCGGCGGTGCTGGCCCTGCTCGGCCACGGCTTCGCACCGGTCGTCACCACCCGGACGCATACGCTGGAACTCGACCTGACCGAGGAGATGGAGCGGATCCGCTCCGCCATGGAGGGTCGCTGGCGCGACGTGCTCAAGACCGCCGAGCGAAACCCGGATCTCACGACCACATTCCCGACCGGTCCGGCCGAGCGGCTGGCCGCCTTCGAGACCTTCGGCCGCCTCTACGATGCCCTGAAGCGGCGCAAAGGCTTCCGCAACAGCCTCGACACGGCAGCCTTCCGCGATCTCGCCGCGAACGACCCGAACCTCCTGTTCCTCGAAATGCGCGAGCGCGACGAACCCGTTCTGGTGCGGATCATCCACCGGGCGGCGAACCGCTGGACCGATTTCTACGTCGCCTCGAACGAGCGGGCCAAGGCGACCGGTGCCGGCCGCCTCGCCCTCTGGCGCCTGATCGAGCGGGCCAAGCGCGAGGGGGCCTCGGTGCTCGATCTCGGCGGCATCGACCCCGCCGGCAACCCGGGCGTCACCGAATTCAAGCGCGGCGCCAGCCGCAACGTCGTGGCGTCCAACCCGCTCTGGCTGTTCAGCCGGAGCCGGGCGATGCGCCGCGCCGCGACGGCCATCCTGGCCACGCGCTGAGCAGGAAATCCGCGATGCCCGAAGCCCACACCGCGCCCTCCCTGCCGGCAGGTCTGCTCCGGCGCGTCGCCGGCCTCGTCCGGCGCCCACCGGCCGCGCTCACCGCCCTGGCCGACCAAGGCGTCGTCAGCGGCTTCGGCTTCGTCAGCGGCATCGTCGCCGCCCGCCTGCTCGGCATCGCCGAGTTCGGGCATTTCGCGATGATCCTGATCGTGCTCACCTTCGCACAGGCCCTGCACAACGCCGTCATCACCGCGCCGATGATGACGCTGGTCGGCGCCCGCAGCGGCGTCTCGACGGCCTATGCCGCGACCATCCTCGCGGGCGCCTTCCTGCTCTGCGTGCCCGGTGCCGTCTTCGTGGTCATCGCCCTCCTCATCGCCGGGATGTCGGGCGAGACGCTTCTGGCGGCCTGCGCCCTGATGCTGGCGCAGAACCTCCAGTTCACCCTGCGCCGCCTCCTGTTTGCGGAAGGTCGGGGCGTGCAGGCGCTGCTCATGGATTTCGCCCGGGCCGCGAGCTTTCCCTTCGTCGCCGTGCTGATCTGGCTGGAGCACGACGTCATCGGCGGCAACGGCTTCGTCTGGCTCCTTGCCGCGACCTCGTTCGCGACCTGCCTGCCCTTCATCGTCACGTTCGGCCGGCCGATCCTGCGCCGGCCCGGTTGCGTGCAGACCGGTGCGGTCATCCGGCGCCACATCCCGCTCGCGCGCTGGCTCCTGCCGATCGTCTTCGTCACCTTCGTCCAGGAGCAACTCGTCTGGCTGGTCGCAGGCTCGACCCTCGGCCTCGACGCGCTCGGCGGCCTCAGGGCGGCACAGTACCTCGTCGGGACCGTGCTACTCCTGCTCTCCGCCACGGAGAACGTCCTGCCGGTGGCCGCCGCGCGCGCCCATTCCGAAGGCGGGGAGGCGGCCCTGCGCGGCTACCTGCTGCGCACGGGCGTGAAGCTCGGAGTGCCGATCGTCACGATCCTCGCGGTCCTCGCCATTCCCGGCGAGATGTGGCTGCGCCTGATCTTCGGAACCGAGTACGCGGCTTATGCCAACTGCCTGCGCATCCTCTCGATCAGCGTCGTGATCGTGCTGGCCCGCGACCTCACCTCGAACTACTTCCGCGCCAAGCAGAACACGCGGGTTCTGTTCGAGTCGCTGTGCGTGAGCATGGTGGTGTCGCTCGCCGTGGTGGTCCCGCTGATGCGGGCCGGCGGGGTCAGCGGCGCCGCGGCGGCGGTGGGGGCGGGGCACCTCGCTTCCCTCATCTACCTCGTGCTGGCCGCCCGGCGGCAATCGCGCCCGGCCTCGGCGTGGCCGATCCCGGGCCGGTCGCGGCGCTCGGTCGGGCCGGCCAAGTCGGCACAGACCTGAGCACCGGCGGGGATCGGGGTGAAATGCAGCCGGCTTGACTGGGCGGGAGACCGTTGCGGGTGGGAAGCGGGCCTTGGCCTTGCTTCCAGAAGCGGACGTTCCGCCTCCGACCCAACCACGCCATAGAGGGCAAGCGCCACTCTGCTCGTAAGCAGACATCGGCCGCTGTCACCGATGTGATCATGCCGTCAGGGGCTCGCCCGCAAAAAAGTCGACCATGAGGTCGATCAACGCCCGGAGCCGCCGGCTCGGTAGGCGACCGGAGGCGTGCACGATCCAGACCTCCTCCGGGTCGCCGTGCCGTTCCCCCAGGACGACGAGGCGCCCCTCGGCGAGATCGCCGGCAGCTATCGTCTGGGGCAGGAAGGCCGCCCCGGCACCGGCCAGCACCGCGTCGCGGATCGCGAGGGGTGACGACAGGCTCAGGCGTGGGGTCGCCGGCACCCGCACCGGACCGCGCTTCCCGGCGAGCACCCAGCTACCGTCGTCGCCCCAACCACGGCGCACGACCGCCGGCCATGTCAACGATTGCGGTGCCGCGCCCGCGCATCCGAGGCGCTCGATCAGGGACGGTGCCGCGACTAGTAGGAGTCGATTGCGCCCGAGCCGGCGTCCGCTCAGCAGGCTGTCGGGTGGCGGGTTGACCCGCACGGCCGCATCGAAGCCTTCCCGGAGGAGGTCGACTTTGCGGTCGTCGACGACGGCTTCCAGCAGCACCTCAGGGTGCTGGGCGGCGAACTGGGCCGCGATCCGCCCCAGGACCGTATAGCCGAGCAGTACCGGCACGCTGATTCTCAGGCCGCCCCGCAGAGGGGCGTCGCCCGGGCTGAGTTGATCCTCCAGATCCGCAAGACCGGTGACGAGGCCCGCGGCCCGCTCCCGGAGTTCGTCACCCTCGGGAGTGAGGCGGAGGCGTCGCGAGTTGCGCTCCATCAGCCTGACGCCGAGCGATTGCTCCAGGGCAATGATCCGGCGCGACAAGGTCGACTTGGGCAGGCCGAGGACGCGCCCCGCCTCGGCGAAGCTGCCGTGCTCCGCCACGACCAGGAAGTCCCGTACCGCGTTCAGGTCCATCGTCGTTGCATAATCGGGACGCACCGTCCCTGTCGACCCCGCTTCACGACGCGTCCGAAGGGCTTACATCGTCCCATATGCAAGACGCCGAACGCGAGGGCCGGATGCCCGGCGATGCGGCCCGCGCCAACCGAGGACGCCACCCCATGCAGATCCTTCGCGCCTACCAGAGCCAGACGCACGGGAAGGACGACTTCCAGGTCCGTCGCGTGCGCCCCGGTGCCATCGGCGGTCCCGAGGCCGACCCCGCCCTCGGTCCCCTGGCCGCCATCGACCACGCGAAGCTCAAGCCCGGCAAGGTCGTGAAGATGCACGAGCACCAGAACGACGAGATCCTGAGCTACATGTGGCGCGGGATCATGGTGCACGAGGACAGCACCGGGCAGCGCATTCCCATCTCGGCCAGCAAGCTGATGATGATGAATGCCGGCGAGAGCTTCTGGCACGAGGAGAGCGTGCCGGACGAGCCGGTCGAGATGCTCCAGATCTTCGTGCGGCCACGTGAGGCCGACCTGCCCGCGATGGTCGCGTTCCACGACCGTCCCGACGGCGCATCCGAGGGCCAGTGGGGGTGGGTCGCCGGTCCCGAGGAGAGCGGCGCCCCCCTGATCATCCGCAACGAGGTCCGCCTCTACGACGTGCACCTGCACGACGGCCAAGAGGTTGAGGTACCGGCCGTCGAGGGGATGACGCCGTTCCTTTACGTCATCGACGGCGTCGTCGAGATCGGCGGCGAACGCCTCGGCAGCGGTGACGCCGTCAGCGACCGGGCGCTGCCCACGGTGCGGGCCGCCTCCGACGCCTCGTTGGCGCTGTTCCTCGTCGACACGACCGCCACCGGCTCGAAGGCCGGGACAATCAGCGGCCACTGAGCCGCTCCCCATTCAATCCCTTCAAGACGGAGACGACCATGACCATTCTCGTGACAGGTGCGACCGGGACCATCGGTTCGCAGGTTGTGCAGCGCCTCGCCGATCAGGGGGCGTCCGTCCGTGCCCTCGTGCGCGACAAGGGCAAGTACCAAGGACCGGCAGGCGTCGAGCCCGTGCAGGGCAACATGTCCGACGTTGCCTCCACCCGGGAGGCGCTCAAGGGCATCGACACGCTGTTCCTGCTCAACGCCGTTGCGGCCGACGAAATGACCCAGGCGCTCCTGACACTCGACCTGGCTCGCGAGGCCGGGATCAAGCGGTTCGTCTACTTCTCGGTGCTCAACAGCGCCCTGTTCGACGACGTGCCGCACTTCGCCGGCAAGAACCTCGCCGAGCGGGTCATCGACACGCAGGGGTTCCCAGCCACCGTCCTGCGGCCGGCGTACTTCATGCAGAACGACCTGATGTTCAAGGACGCCCTGAAGGCCGGCGTCTACCCGCAGCCCATCGGCGACGTGGGGCTCGCCATGGTCGATGCCCGGGACATCGCCGATGCAGCCGCAGCCGAGCTGCTGCGCCGCGAGCGTGCCCCCCATCCGCTCCCCCGGACGACCATCGAGGTGGTCGGCCCCGACACCCTGACGGGAGCCGACATCGCGGCGATCTGGTCCTCGGTCCTCGGCCGCGACGTGAATTACGGCGGCGATGACCTCGCGGCCTTCGAGGAGCAGGCCGGTAAGATGATGCCTGGCTGGCAGGCGCGCGACCTCAGGACGATGCTGCGGGCGTTCCATCGCTACGGCATGGTCCCCGGTCAGGACGCCCGCGCGACGCTCGAAGCCCTGATCGGCCATCCCCTGCGCAGCTACCGCGCCTTCGCCGAGGAGACGGCATCCGGCTGGTAGGCCATCCGCCCGATCCGAGGTCCCGGGCGAACGCCGGTCCGGGACGCCTTAACGCTCGCGGCGACGACCTTTTTGAAGGAGCCTCTGCACGACATGCTCGGCGCGATCCCGAATTTGCACGCCTGGATAGCGCGGATCGGCGAACGCCCGGCGGTCAAGCGCGGCATGGACGTGCCGAAAACCTGAGTGGCTCCCGTGCCGGAATGAATGTCGGCTTTTTGAGACGGTCGTTCAAAAGCAGCCCCTCGCAAACTTAAGATTGTAAATCCGCGACCGCTGAGCATCGTCTGCCTCCGACAGCCTGACATCATTCAAGTCGATGTTTTCTTGGCATCCGGCCGTCGCCGTGCCGTCACGGGCACGCGTAGCGGAAGCGCCCACTGGAAGTCGGCAGTTGGGTCAACCGGTCGAGACCGCGCTCCATGTCGTGGACGCCCGCCTGCCAGCGGTCGCGGATCGAGGAGGGGGAGAAGTCGAAGCTCTTCGAGGCGAGCTGGTCCGCGCCGGCCTGATGGACGATGTGCAAGAGCGTCGCGGAGGGGCCGTCCGGATCCAGCCGCTCGCGCAGAGCATAGGTGCGCGCCAATCCCGATACCGCGCGCCGAGCGGCGCTGGCGAAGATGAGATCGTTGGCCCGCTCCAGCACCGCGTCGAGCGAGCGCGGCCGGTCGGCCCGCAGCGAGAACAGGTCGAGGGCGATGCAGAGCAGATCGCGGGTCGGCTCGGGCTCGAACAGCGGATCGAGGGGCAGGTTGTTGGTGTAGCCGGCATCGCACAGCATGCGGCCGTCGATCTCGACCGGGGGAAAGGCCGGCAGCAGGGCCGCGCTGGCCAGGATGTGCTCGGGCCGGATCGCCTGATGGGTGTTGTCGAAGAACACCTCCTCGCCGGTCGCCACGTCGATGCAGGCGATGGTGAGCCGGATTTCGGCCCGGTTCAGGCGTTCGAAGTCGACCAGACGCTCGAGCGTGGCGCGCAGGGGCCTGTGGTCGAACAGGGCGACGTCGTCGGGCACCCAGGGCAGGGCCGACCACAGACCGGGATAGCGGTGCGTGAAGATGCTGGGCCGCCCCCAGGCCAGCGTCAGGAGCGAGTGGAGCGCATTGTAGTATTGGCGCGGCTTCAGGAAATCGGTTCCGGAAAGGCCGGTCTGCAGGGTCGCCTTGTTCCAGAATTGGTGGAGCCGCTCGATCCGGTCCTCCGGTGCGTTGCCGGCGATGATCGCCCCGGTGATCGCCCCCATCGAGGCGCCCACCAATCGGTCCGGCCGGATGCCGCGGGCCTGCAGAACCTCGAAGGCGCCGGCATGGTAGGCACCGAGCGCATTGCCGCCGCCGAACACGATGGCGGTGTCGCGCGGTTGGGAAACTCTCTGCATCGAGGAAACGGACCTTTTCTGCGCGGTGGCCCGAGCCAGACCGCGCCCGTTCGCAGGATCATCGTGGCCCCTCGCGCTCGGGCTAACCCGGCGGCCGGCCTTCCTGTTCTCGATCCATCGACCGGGGGGCGCTGCGGTCGGCGAGGGATGGCGGAAATCGAGGCTTGCTCGCACAGGCATGCCGCTTCGCCGCCTCGGCCTGAGTGCCGCGAAGCGGCCCCGAAAAAGGAAGCACGCGTGCTGCAGAGCGCCGGTCGAGGCCGCCGCTTCGCGTCGGCACCTCGGGATCAGAGTGCGGGCCGCGAACGATGAGGGATCGCCCCGGCGAGCGATCAGCTCCGTTCCGCCGCGAGGACGTGCGCCACGATCGCGTTGGCGTGCCCGTGCCCCATGCCGTGGTCCGTCTTCAACATCGCGACCAAGTCCATGTGCTTGGCCGGAAGCCTCTTGCGCACGATCTCCTGCCACGCGCCGATGGGACGCCCATACGTCTTCTCGATGGACGGAAAGTATGAGGCCGGTCCCTTGATCGGTTCAGCGGACATGTCGAGACAGGCTCCGGGAGAGGCGGGCTGAGGGCATCCGTCACGGACGGCCCGTGCCGCGGAGCCATCTACGGGGCGAGACGGGTCGCGCGTCAACGCCCCGCCCTAGAGCATCGTCCCGAAAGGTGGCCGCCGGCTTTCGGAAAAGACGATGCAAAGACAAGAGTTTAAGGCATCGTCCTGGATCCGATATCCAAGACGACGCTTTAGGTGTCGAGCCTACCGGAAATTCCGCGCCCGCACCGGCAGCGCGGCCTCACGCGGATCGGGGCGGACGCCCTGGCCGGTCTCGTCGCCGCGGCCGGTGCGCAGGGCGATCGGCGCCTCGTCGATCCGCTGCAGCAGGCCGGAGCGGTCGAACAGCTCCGCGGCCACGAGGTGGATCACCGCGCCGACCCGCTGCACCCGTCCGCGGCAGGCCATCAACCGGGCGCCGAGCACGACCCGGCGCTGCCGGTCGAACAGCTCGGGGCGGACGATCAGGTTGGCGATGCCGGTCTCGTCTTCCAGGGTCATGAACATCGTGCCCTTGGCCGAGCCCGGCCGCTGGCGCATCAGAACGATCCCGGCGACGACGATCTGCGCCCCGTTGTCCGCCCGCTCGAGTGCCGCGCAGGGTCGTGCGCCCAGATTGGTGAGAGTCTCGCGCAGGAAGGCGAGGGGGTGCGCGCGCAGGCTGAGGCCCTTGGCGCAGTAATCGGCGACGACCTCGCCGCCCGCGCTCATCGTCGGCAGCGATACGGCGGGTTCGGCCATCTGTGCCGGCTCGGCCTGCATCGGTGCGGACAGGGCGGCGAAGAGCGGCAGGGGATCGGGCCGCAGGGCCTTGACCGCCCAGGCGGCCTCGCGCCGGTTGAGCCCGAGCGAGCGGAAGGCGTCGGCCCGCACGAGGCAGGTGAGGCTCGCCGCCGGCAGGCCGGTCCGGTCCGCTAGCTCGGGCAGGGAGGAGAAGGACCGCCCGCCGCGTGCCGCCGCGAGGCGCTGTCCGTCCCGCTCGGGCAGGCCGCCCGCGAGGCGCAGGCCGAGCCGCACCGCGAAGAGTTTTCGGCCCTTACCGAGTGACTCCAGGGTGCAGTCCCACTGTGAAAAATTCACATCGAGGGGGCGGATCTCGACGCCGTGGGCGCGGGCGTCGCGGACGATCTGCGCGGGGGCGTAGAAGCCCATCGGCTGCGCGTTCAGCAGCGCGGCGCAGAACACATCCGGATGGTGGCACTTCATCCACGAGGAGGCGTAGGCCAGGAGCGCGAAGGAGGCGGCGTGGCTCTCGGGAAAGCCGTAGGAGCCGAAACCTTCGAGCTGCTTGAAGGTGCGCTCGGCAAAGTCGCGGGCGTAGCCGTTGGCGACCATGCCCTCGACGAGGCGGCTCTGGAAGCGGTGGACGCCGCCGGTGAACTTGAAGGTCGCCATGGAGCGGCGCAGCTCGTCCGCTTCCGTGGCGGAGAAGCCGGCGCCGACCATCGCCACCTGCATCGCCTGCTCTTGGAACAGCGGCACGCCGAGGGTCTTCTCCAAGACGGCCCTCAGTTCCGGCGTCGGGTAGGTGACCTCTTCGAGACCCTCGCGGCGGCGCAGATAGGGGTGGACCATGTCGCCCTGGATCGGGCCGGGGCGCACGATCGCCACCTCGATCACGAGATCGTAGAATTCTCTGGGCTTCATCCGCGGCAGCATCGCCATCTGGGCGCGGCTCTCGATCTGGAACACGCCCAACGTGTCGGCACGCCGGATCATCGCGAAGGTCGGCTCATCCTTTGAGGGGATCGAGGCGAGGTCGTGCGGATCGTTCTTGACCTCGACCAAGAGGTCGAAGGCGCGGCGCAGGCAGCCGAGCATGCCGAGCCCGAGCACGTCGACCTTCATGAACTTGAGGGCGTCGATGTCGTCCTTGTCCCACTCGATGACTTGACGGTCGGCCATGGCCGCGGGCTCGACCGGGACCAGCTCGTCGAGCCGGTCCAGCGTCAGGACGAAGCCGCCGGGATGCTGCGAGAGGTGGCGCGGCGTGCCGATGAGTTCGCGAGCGATCTCCAGGGTCAGGCGCAGGCGCCGGTCGTCGGGGTTGAGGTTGAGTTCGCGCAATTCACGCTCGCCGACGCCCTCGCTGCTCCAGCTCCAGGTCATGCGGTTGAGGGCGCCGGTCATGTCCTCGGGCAGGCCCATCACCTTGCCAACCTCGCGGAGCGCCCCACGCGAGCGGAAGCGGCTGACGATGGCAGTCAGCGCCGAGCGGTGGCGTCCGTAGGTTTCAAAGATCCACTGGATCACCTCCTCGCGGCGCTCGTGCTCGAAATCGACGTCGATGTCGGGCGGCTCGCGGCGCGCTTCCGAGACGAAGCGCTCGAACAGCAGGTTCTGCCGCGTCGGATCGATCGAGGTGATGCCGAGACAGAAGCAGACCGCGGAATTGGCCGCCGAGCCGCGCCCCTGGCACAGGATTTTTTCGCGATTGGCGAAGGCGACGATGGATTCGACCGTGAGGAAATAGGGGGCGTAGGCCAGCCGCCCGATGAGGTCGAGTTCGTGGTGCAATTGGCGGGTCACAGGCTCCGGTACGCCAGCCGGATAGCGCCGCGCCGCGCCGGCCCAGGTCAGGCCTTCCAGGCGCTCCTGCGGCGAGAGCCCGTCCTCGCGGCTTTCCGTCGGGTAGGTGTAGGCGAGGTCGTCCAGCGAGAAGGTGCAGGCCGCCGCGATCTCAGCCGTTCGCGCCAGCGCCTCGGGAAAGCGCGCGAACAGGCGCGCGGTCTCCTCCGGCGCCTTGAGGAAGCGGTCGGCGTGGCGCTCCTTGGCGAACCCCGCCCGGTCGATGGTCAGCCCGAGCCGGATGCAAGCCACCACGTCCTGCAGCCGGCGCCGCCCCGCGACATGGTAGAGGATGTCGCCGGTGGCGACGACCGGCACCCGCGCGGCGCGGGCGGCGGCGGCCAAAGCGTCGAGCCGGTCCGCGTCGTCGGGGCGGAAGCGGCGCGTCAGCGCGAGGGAGGCACGGGCACCAAACAGGCTCTTGAGGCGCACGAGATCGTTCGGCAGCGCCGGCCCCGGATGCTCGGCGAGCAGGATCGCGAAAAGCCCCTCCTGCCACGCCTCCAGATCGCGCCATGTCAGGCGGCAGCGGCCCTTGCCGCCCCTGGCCTTGCCCAGACTGAGCAGGCGGCTGAGCCGGCCGTAGGCGGCCCGGTCGGTGGGGTAGACGAGGAGCGGCGAAGCCAGGTCGTCGAGGTCGAGCCGGCAGCCGACCACGAGGCGCACGCCCGTCACCTTCGCCGCCTGATGCGCCCGCACCATTCCGGCGAGCGAGCCGTGGTCGGTCACGCCCACAGCCGGGATGCCGAGCAGGCTGGCGGCCGCGAACAATTCCTCCGGGCTCGAGGCGCCACGCAGGAAGGAGAAGTGCGTCGTGACCTGAAGCTCCGGCGTGCTCACGCCTCGCCGAGCCCGTGCAGCCACCAGCGCCCGTTGGCCTCCACCGGCGCATCGCGAAAAAGCCAGAAGCGCTCGCCGGCCTCCGTCTCGACCCGGTAATAGTCGCGGGTCAGCGCGGCCTCCGCGTCCGCCACCCACCACTCGCCGAGGATGCGCTCCGGCCCGTCGGCCCGCGCGATGCGATGGCGGATGTTGCGCCAGACGAAGAACAGCGGCGGCGCGTCGGGGATCTCGGCCATCGCCGTGACCGGCTCCGGCGGCGCCAGGAGGCGGGCCGGGCGCGGCAGGTCGGCAGGCCAGAGCGCGCCGAGGGGGGCGGCCAGAGCCGGCACGCGGCGCACCGCCCGCTCGGGCAGGTCGCTCTCCACCGGTGCCAGCCGGTAGACGCGGGCGGCACCGAGGCGCACCAGCAGGGTATCGACCAGGGCGGCAAGGTCCGGCGCCTGCGGGCCGGCGGCGAGATGGGTGGCTTGGCGCTCGGCCAGGGGCTCGACCCGCGAGGCGGAGAGGACCGCTTCCTCGATACCGAAGCCGGGATCGATCAGCGCGAGGCGCTCAGTGAGCAGCCGGGCGAGGTGGGCGGCGTCGCGACTCGGCCCCGCCGTGCCGATGCGGATCGCCTGATCGAGGCGATCGACGCGGGCGAAGACGAGGTCGAGCCGGCGCGCGCCGAGGCCGCGCCGTTCCAGTTCCGGCACGAGCCGGGCGCAGAGGTCGGCGACGACCCGTTGCAGGCTCTCATGGGCGCCGACCGGCTCGGCGAAGCGCAGGGCCACCCGCGGCGTCTCCGGCGCGTCGAGTGCCGCCAGCGGCTCCGGCGCATGCCCGAGCGCCCGGTCGAGCCGGAACAGGATCTCGGCACCGAAGCGCAGCCGCAAGGCCGCCCGCGGCTTGTCGCCGAGCTGGCCGATGCGGGTGAGGCCGACATCCTGCAGCGCCCGCACGGCCTCGAAGCCGAGCCGGAGCGCCGCCACCGGCAGGGGGGCCAGCACCCGCGCCGCGTCGCCGGAGGGCACGATTCCCCCCTCGCCGAAGCGGGCCACACCCCAGGCGCAGCCCGGCGTGTCGGCGAGCGCGAGCCGCGCCAGGATGCCCGTCCGTTCCAGGCGGGCGGAGAGGTCGGCGAGCAGCGGGGCCTCGCCGCCGTGGAGGTGGGCGGCGCCGGTGATGTCGATCAGCAGTCCGTCGGGCGGGTCGAGCGCGACGATCGGCGCGTAGCGCTGGCACCACAGGCCGAGTCGCGCCAGCGCCGCGGCATCCGCCTCGAAATCGGCGGGGACGAGGTGGAGGCCCGGCACCATTGCGCCGGCATGGGCTGCGCTCATGCCCGGTCGCAGGCCGAGGCGGCGGGCAGCGGCGTCCACGTCGGCGAGCCCGCGCCGGGCACCGTCCTGCGCCACGGTGGCAAGCGGCTCATCCGGCGGCGCGGCGCTGGACCCGCTCCGGCGCAGCCGGTCGGTCGGCCAAGCCGGCAGGTACAGCGAGACGACCCTGCGCATCGCAAGCCTCCACGATCCAAGCCCCCGGCGCCCCACCACGGCAGCGCTGCAAGTCGAGCCGCCAGCGCGGCCGGCCCATGCGACGGTTCGTTCCTTCCGAGGGGGCGGGCGCCACCCGCCAGCGGGTTCGCGCGGCGCTGGGCTCCGGCTCGACGGCCTCGCCCGCGCAGAGGCGGTGCACAACGAGCGCGGTAACGCCCGAGCCCTCCGCCGCGAGTTGGAGCCGGCGGGAGGGGGTGAGCGTCATGCGGGTCAGTTCACCGACGACGCCGGCCAGCCCACGATGGCGCAGGCCCTCTTCCATGGCGGGCAGCACCTCGGCATCCCGCCACGTCTCGCAATAGACCACCCGGTCGGGATGCAGCCCGACCCGGGCGAGGGCGGGCGCGAACAGGTCTCGGCTGTGCAGGCACCACAGCACCGGCCCGTCGAGCCGGGCGAGGATGCCGCCGGCAAACAGCACGGCGGTGGCGGCGTAACGCCCGCGCGGGCCGCCCTCATGGATCTGGTGGAGCGCCCCGAGGGCCAGCCCGCCACCGGGCAAAGCCGCGTCGAGCCCCGCAACCCCGAAGGGGAGGGCGCGAGGGTCCGCCGGCTCGCTGCCGGTCCCGGAACGGTCCGTCAGGCGGCGAAGCGCGTCCAGCGTCGGCACGTCGTGGGAGCGGAGAGGGGGCATGGGCCTGGGTTCGGGAGGGCTTGAGGGTGCCGTTCAGAACAAACAGTGAACACACCTGAGCCGTAACCCGTCAACCGCTCTTGCGTTGCCATCCCTGTTGAAAATGCGGATTTTATTCCGGTCGCGCCCTTGACCCCGGTTCGGCGGGCTGGCGGCGTACCAAGCCCTGCACGCAGAGCGGGTGCGACGGCTTATCTCACGCAAATCCGCATGCCGACCCGACCCGAGAGCAACAAATCCGGGCGCTGTTGCCCTTGAACGACAGACGTTTGCCCGCGCTGTCCTATCGTATTGTCTGCCGGGGACTTTGCCGGAGGATGTCGTATGGGATGCGCAATCTGCGTCTTTCCTGCGAGCTCTCTAGATTTATCAGGGTCATGAGTGACCAGTCATGAGTGACGCACGACCCACAGGCCACCGGCCCGTCATTCTCGTCGTCGAGGATGAACCCGACGAGCGCTACCTCGCGGCCGAGCTGCTGGAGGAGAAGGGCTTCGAGGTCATCGAGGCCGAGACGGCCGAGCGTGCGCTCGACATCCTGCACCAGCGGGGCGACGGGATCGACGTGGTGTTCTCGGACGTGCGCACGCCGGGCACGATCGGAGGCTTCGAACTCGCGCGGATCATCGGTGTGACGTGGCCGCGCATCCGCCTGCTGCTGACCTCGGGCGACGCGGGCGACCAGCCGAGCGACCTGCGCGTCACCGCGACCTTCATGCCCAAGCCCTGGCGGGCACCGGAAATCCTGACGTGGCTCGAAGAGGCCGCGGGGCTCAGGGAGCCGCCGGAAGGTTAGACCGACCGGATCATCGCGACATTGGAGCATCGTCCTGGATATGGGATCCAGAACGATGCTCTAGGTTATTGTTTTAGCATGGTCTTTTCCGAAAGCCGGTGGCCACCTTTCGGGATGATGCTCTAGCCGCCCCTCTCCCCGCATACGAGGAGAGGGGGAAAACCGGCTTACGCCGCCGCGACGGTCGCCTTCACGATCCGGTCCGGATCGCGCACGGGCTCGCCGCGCTTGATCGTGTCGACCACTTCCATGCCCTCGATCACCTTGCCCCAGACCGTGTACTGGCGGTCGAGGAAGCGCGCGTCGGAGAAGCAGATGAAGAACTGCGAATTCGCCGAGTGCGGGAAGTTGGTGCGCGCCATCGAGCAGGTGCCGCGCACGTGCGGCTCGGCGTTGAACTCGGCGTTGAGGTCGGGCAGCTCCGAGCCGCCCGAACCGGTGCCGGTCGGGTCGCCGGTCTGGGCCATGAAGCCGTCGATGACGCGGTGGAACGGCACGCCGTCGTAGAAGCCCTGGGTCGTCAGCGTCTTGATCCGCTCGACGTGGTTGGGGGCGAGGTCGGCGCGCAGCGCGATGACGACGCGGCCCTTGGTGGTCTCAAGGACGATGGTCTCGTTCGTCTCTGCCATGAGTTAAATTCCCTGTCCTTTAGGTCCGTCGTAGATGAAGCGCAGCGCCAGGGGGCGCCCCGCGATGGCTCCGCCGAGAGCCGGGGTGAGCCGGACCGGCGTGCAGCGGGCGATCGCATCGAGCGTCGCCCGAATCAGGATGTCCCGGGCTCTCGCATCGCCCGGCGTCTTCGCAAACGGCGTTTTGGCGAAGGTGATCTGCGGCGTACCGATCACCGAGCCGTCCCGGCGCAGAGAGAGACGCGCCGTGATCTCCGCGCGCTCGAACCGGCTGAGCCCCTCGGGCGCCTTCCAGCAGGCGGCCAGCGCCGGGTAGAGCGCCTTCAAGGTATCGGCCGGGGCCGTCGCCGTGTCACCGGCGGGCAGCGGCACATGCTGCGTACCCCGCAAGGTTTGGGGCAGGGTGCGCCAGGGTTCAATGCCGCCGAACGCATCGGCCTCGCCCGCCATGATCGGGGCGATCGGGGCAAGGCAGGCGGCGAGGATGCAGACCCCGCGGCGCGATGGCCGGCGGGCCGCTATTGGCCGCCTCCGGCGAGCGTCATCTTCACGATCTTGTCGGGGTTCTGCACGGAGCCGTTATCGGCCTTGGAGCCCTTCTTGATCTTGTCGACCACGTCCATGCCCGAGGTGACGACGCCGACGACGGTGTAGTTGTTGTTCAGGAAGTCCGCGTCGCCGAGGCAGATGAAGAACTGCGAGTTGGCCGAATTCGGGCTGCCCGAGCGGGCCATGCCGACCGTGCCACGCTTGAACGGCGCGGAAGAGAACTCGGCGGGGATGTTGGGCAGGCTGGAGCCGCCGGTGCCGTTGCCCTTGGGATCACCCGTCTGGACCATGAAGCCGTCGATGACGCGGTGGAACTTCAGGCCGTCGTAGAAGCCTTGGCCGATCAGCGTCTTGAGCTGCTTGACGTGCTTGGGTGCGATCTCCGGGCGCAGTTCGATCGTGACCCGCCCGTCCTTGGTCTCGAGCGTCACGGTGTTCTCGCCGGCCCGCGCCGGGGCGGCGAAGAGCATGGCGGAGAGGGCGAGTCCGAGGACGGCGTGGCGGCGATTCATGCGGGCAAAAGCTCCGTAGTGGGGATCAGGATTTGGCAAAGCGAGCGGCAAGCCGCGCGGCGACGACCGGCGGCACGAAGGGGGAGACGTCGCCGCCCATGGCCGCGATCTGGCGCACCAGGGTGGCGGTGATCGGGCGCACGCCGGTGGAAGCGGGCAGGAACACGGTCTGAACCTCGGGCGCCATCGCGCCGTTCATGCCGGCGAGTTGCATCTCGTAATCGAGGTCGGTGCCGTCGCGCAGCCCCCGGATGAACAGGCGCGCCCCGCAGCGACGGGCGGCCGTGACGGCGAGATCGTCGAAGGTGACGACCTCCAGGCTCGCGCCCTCGGCCGCGGCGAGCGGCTCGCAGGTCTCGCGCAAAAGGGCGGCGCGCTCCTCGGCCGTGAACAGCGGCGCCTTGCCGGGATGCACGCCAATGGCCAGCACCAGCCGCGGCACGAGGCGGCAGGCCTGTCGCACCACGTCGAGATGGCCGTTGGTGACCGGATCGAAGGAACCGGCGTAGAGCGCTGTACGGGTCGTCACGGGAACGGGCCTAGAGCATTTTTCCCGCGAACGGAACCGCCGCCAACAGAAACGGGCGCCCCGGAGGGCGCCCGCTCGAACGAGATGGGGCTGGGATGAAAGGAGGCTCCGGTGGAACCGGAGCGCTCAGCCGGGCCTCCGGCTTAATAGGACCCGAACCCGAAATTCAGGCCGACGCGGGCCAGAGCGCCCTCCGTGCGGGATTCGAGGTTGTAGCCGACGCCGGGGCCGCCCGTGCTGCGGATCAGCACCGTGCGGCTGCCGAGGTCGTAGCGCAGGTACTCGGCCTTGACCGTCATCTGCAGGGACCCCGTGAGATCCAGGAAGGAATTGGCCGGGATCGCATACTCGATACCGCCGCCATAGGCGTAGCCGGTCTCGAGGCCGGAGCGGGCACCGGCATAGGTGATCGGCGTGCCCGTGCGGAAGACCGCGGCCGACGTGGCGGTGCCGTAGGCGAAGCCGCCGGTGCCGTAGACCAGGACGCGGTCGAAGGCGTAGCCGATACGGCCGCGCACGGTGCCGAGGAAGTCGAGGTCGGCGGCGTAGACGTTGCGGAGGACGTTCGGGTTGAGGGCGGGGTTGAAGATCGTCTCGGTGCGGCTGCGCGCCAGATCGAGATACTGCGCGTCGGTCTCGAAGCCGAAGACGAAACCGGTGCCCGGCGTGAGCTGGAAGTTGTAGCCGGCCTGGCCACCGATGCTGAACCCGTCCTGCGGCAAGGCGACGTTCGCGCGGCGCAGGCCGCCGGTCACGTTGGCCTGGAGCGCACCGATCCCGGTGGTCCGCAGGGTGTCGCTCTCGGTGTAGGCGTAGCCGCCGTTGGGGCCGAAATAGGCGCCCGTCCAGGCGAAGACGGGGACCGGCGTGAAGACCGGCGCCTCGGCGCGGCGCGGCAGGTCGGCGGCCAGCGCGGTTCCAGAAAGGAGGACGCCCGCGAGGCCGGAGAGGATCAGGGAGTTGCGCAAGGCTCGAACCGAAGGTGTGAGGAAAGCCGCACTTTCTCTACCGACGGTTGGGCACGAAAACTATGATATAACGGCAACAGTTATATTGAGACGACAACACCGCGTCATGACTTGAAGCGAATACTGTAATTCCGAAAATAATCCCGCATCACAAAATTTTGATCAGGATCGCTTGCCGAGCTGCGGAGGGGCCTGTTCGGCCCCTCCGCAGCCCTTCGATCAGGCGGCCTCTTCACCGTCGCCGTTGTCGTCTTCGCCCTCGATGTGCTCCACCGAGACGACACGCTCGGCCTTGTCGGTGTTGAACACCGTCACGCCCTGCGAGGCGCGGCCGACGATGCGGATGTCGTCCACCGGCACGCGGATGAGCTGGCCGGCATTGGTGACCAGCATGATCTGGTCCGAGGCCTCTACGGGGAAGGAGGCGACGAGGTTGCCGTTGCGGGCGTTGACCCGCATCGCCGTGATGCCTTTGCCGCCGCGGCCCGAGGTCCGGTACTCGTAAGACGAAGAGCGCTTGCCGAAGCCGCGATCGGACAGGGTCAGCACGAACTGCTCCGCGGCGCCCATCTCGTTGTAGCGCTCCAGCGAGATCGCCGTGGCCTCCGGGGTCTCCTCGGCCTCGGCCGGCTCGGCCTCCGCCTCGCCCGCATCGCCGATCACGGCCCGGCGCATCTTGAGATAGCCGGCCCGCTCCTCGGGCGAGGCGTCGAAGGCATTGAGGATCGCCATCGAGATGACCTTGTCGTCTTTGCCCAGGTTGATCCCGCGCACGCCGGTCGAGTCGCGGCCCTTGAAGACGCGCACATCCTCGACGGGGAAGCGGATGCACTGGCCGAGGGCGGTGGTCAGCAGAACGTTCTGCTCCGGCCGGCAGATCTCGACATGGACGATGTGATCGCCCGGATCGAGCTTCATCGCGATCTTGCCATTGCGGTTCACGGTCGTGAAGTCCGACAGCTTGTTGCGGCGGACATTGCCGGAGGCGGTGGCGAACATCACGTCGAGCGTGTCCCAGGACGTCTCGTCCTCGGGCAGCGGCATAATGGTCGAGATGCGCTCGCCCTCGTTCTGCAGGTGCAGGATGTTGACGAGCGCCTTGCCGCGCGCGTTCGGCGCGGCCATCGGCAAGCGCCAGACCTTCTCCTTGTAGGCCTGGCCCTGGTCAGAGAAGAACAGCACCGGCGTGTGGGTCGAGGCCACGAACAGCCGGGTGACGAAATCCTCGTCGCGCGTGCTCATGCCGGAGCGGCCCTTGCCGCCGCGGCGCTGCGACCGGTAGGTCGAGAGCGGCACACGCTTGACGTAGCCGGCATGGGACACGGTCACGACCATGTCCTCGCGGGCGATCAGATCCTCGTCCTCGACGCTGAAATCGGAATCGATGATCTCGGTCTTGCGCGGGGTGGCGAAGAGCGCGCGCACCTCGGCGAGTTCCGTCTTCACGATCGCCTGGATGCGGACCCGCGAGCGCAGGATGTCGAGGTAGTCGGCGATCTCGTCGGCGAGCTTCTTCAGCTCGTCGCCGACCTCGTCACGGCCCAGGGCGGTGAGGCGCTGCAGGCGCAGGTCGAGGATCGCGCGGGCCTGGATCTCCGAGAGCCGGTAGGTGCCGTCCTCGGCCACGCGGTAGCGCGGATCGTCCACCAGCGCGATCAAGGGGGCAATGTCGTGGGCCGGCCAGTCGCGGGCCATCAAGGCCTCGCGGGCGGTGTTCGGGTCCGGCGAGGTCCGGATCAGGCGGATCACCTCGTCGATATTGGCAACCGCGATGGCCAGACCGCACAAGACGTGGGCGCGCTCGCGCGCCTTGTTCAGCAGGAACTTGGTGCGCCGGGAGACGACCTCCTCGCGGAAGTCGTTGAAGGCGAGCAGCAGGTCCTTCAGGTTCATCAGCTCGGGGCGGCCGCCGTTCAGCGCCACCATGTTGCAGCCGAACGAGGATTGCAGCGGCGTGTAGCGGTAGAGCTGGTTCAGCACGACCTCGGCCATGGCGTCGCGCTTGATCTCGACGACGATGCGCATGCCGTCGCGGTCGGATTCGTCGCGCAGGTCCGAGATGCCCTCGACGCGCTTCTCCTTGACGAGTTCGGCGATCTTCTCGACCAGCGTCGCCTTGTTCACCTGATACGGGATCTCGGTGAAGATCAGCGCCTCGCGCTCCTTGCGCAGTTCCTCGACATGGGACTTCGCCCGCATGATGATCGAGCCGCGGCCCGTCGCGTAGGCCTGCCGCGTGCCCGCGCGGCCGAGGATCAGGCCACCGGTCGGGAAGTCGGGACCGGGCACGATCTCGTTGAGCGCCTCGATGGTCAGGCTCGGATCGTCGATGAGGGCGATGCAGGCGTCGATCAGCTCGCCGAGATTGTGCGGCGGGATGTTGGTGGCCATGCCCACCGCGATGCCGCCCGCGCCGTTGACCAAGAGGTTCGGGAAGCGGGCCGGCAGAACGGTCGGCTCCTCGTGCTCTCCGTCGTAGTTCGCCTGGAAATCGACGGTGTTCTTGTCGATGTCCGAGAGGAGCGCGCTGGCGGGCTTGGCCAGACGCGATTCGGTGTAGCGCATGGCCGCGGCCGGATCGCCGTCGACCGAGCCGAAATTGCCCTGCCCGTCGATGAGCATCAGGCGCATCGAGAAGTCCTGGGCCATGCGGACCAAGGCGTCGTAGATCGATTGGTCGCCGTGCGGATGGTACTTACCGATCACGTCGCCGACGATGCGGGCCGACTTGACGTAGCGGCGCTCGGGCAGGTGCCCGCTCTCGTGCGCCGCGAACAGGATGCGCCGGTGCACCGGCTTGAGGCCGTCGCGCGCGTCGGGCAGCGCCCGGCTCACGATCACGCTCATGGCGTAATCGAGGTAGGACCGGCGCATCTCGTCGGTGATGGAGACGGGCTTGATGTCGGTCGCGGGCGGGGGCGTGCCGGCGCCGGGTTGGTCGTTGTCGTCTGCCAACGTCGCTCTCTCGATCTACTGTTCGTTCCGACCGGAATCGAAAAACACCGCGGACCCGGTCCCGCCCGCGCCCTCATCCCGAAATGCCCGCGGAATGCGGGCCTCGAAGGATCCTCCAGTTCGCGTGCGATCCCTGGAGGATCCTTCGAGGCCTTTGCTCGCGCTTCGGCAACTCGGGATGAGGGTAGGGGCAAGATAGCCGTGGCCGACCAAAGGCCGTGGTCTCAGTTACTTAAATATGAATTCCGGGGGGCTTGCACAACATCCGGGCGCCTCCCAACGGTGCGTTGCCGGCCGGTCAGGAAACCCGCGCCAGCAACGCCTCGGCTGCGGCCAGATCCTCCGGCGCGTTGAGGTTGAGGAAGGGGTCGATCGGCTCGACCGGCCAGGAGGCCACCGCCGCCCCGTGCCGCTCGATGAAGCCGCCGACGCGCCGCTCGCCCGAAGCGAGCCAGCCGCGCAGATCCGCGCGGAGCGCCACCGGCCAAAGCGCGCTGGTGAAATGGCGCCGCTCGCCCGAGGCCGCGAGCGCGATCGGCCTGCCCTCCGCCACGGCTGTCGCAATGAGCCGCGCAACGAAGTCCTCGGGCAGGAAGGGCGCGTCGCCCGGCACGCTGACGATGTGGGACAGACCCGCTGCTTCGGCGGCTTCCAGCCCGGCGAGGATGCCGGCGAGCGGCCCCGGATGGTCCGGCACGGTGTCGGGCAGGACGGCTCCCGCGAACACCGCCCGGAAACGGGCCGGATCACCGTTGGCGCTGAGTGCGAGCCCACATGCGCATTGCGGGCCGAGCCGTTCGGCGACGCGCTCCAGCAGGGTGCGTCCGGCGAGCTGGCGCAGGGGCTTGTCGCCCCCACCCATCCGCCGCGACAGGCCGCCGGCCAGGATCAGGCCCAATGTGCCCGGACCGGAGACCGGAGAAGACCTCACTCGATGACGATCTTCGGCGCCGCGCGGCCGACAGGCGCACCGCTGAGGTTGGCCCAGAGTTTCTGGGCGATCTCGCGGTAGATCTTGGCCTGCGGCCCGTCTGGGTCGGTGGCGACCACGGGACGTCCGGCATCCGAGGTCTCACGGATCGCCATGGTGAGCGGGATCTCGCCGAGGAAGGGCACCTCCAGGCGCTCGGCCTCGTGGCGGGCGCCGCCATGGCCGAAGATTGCGGAAGCCGCCCCGCAATTCGGGCAGATGAAGGTCGCCATGTTCTCGATCACGCCGAGGATCGGCACCGAGACCTTGCGGAACATGGTCACGCCGCGGCGCGCGTCGATCAGCGCCAGATCCTGCGGCGTCGAGACGATGACGGCGCCCGACAGGGGCGTCGCCTGCGCCATGGTGAGTTGCGCGTCGCCGGTGCCGGGGGGCATATCCACGATGAGCACGTCGAGTTCGCCCCAGGCCACGTCGCGCAGCATCTGGGTGATGGCCGACTGCACCATCGGCCCGCGCCAGATCATCGCCGATTCCGGCTCGATCAGCAGGCCGATCGACATGGCTTTCAGCCCGTAGGCCTGGAGCGGCTCCAGGGTCTTGCCCTCGATCACCCGCGGCTTGCCGGAGAGGCCGAGAAGCTTCGGCACCGACGGGCCGTAGATGTCGGCATCGAGCAGGCCGACCTTGAGGCCCTGCGCACTCAAGCCGAGGGCGAGGTTGCAGGCGGTGGTCGACTTGCCGACGCCGCCCTTGCCCGAGGCCACCGCCACGATGTGGCGCACGCCCGGCAGCGCATTGCCCTGGCGCGGCGGGGCGCCGGGACCTCCGACAGCGCCTGTCGCTTGACGCGGGGCCGCGCCGGGGGCTGGCGGGTTAGGGGCCCGCTCCGAGGTCAGGCTCGCGAGCACGCTCGACACGCCGGGCAGCGTCAGGACGCGGCCCTCCGCCTCGCGCCGCACCGGCTCGAAGCGCTCGGCCTCGCTCGGATCGATCAGAATCGAGAACATCACCCGATTGCCCGGGTCGATCACCACCTGCGAGAGGCGGCCGGAATCGGGCAGGGTGGTGCCGCCGCGGTCGACCGTGACGGTCGAGAGTGCCTTCAGCACGTCGTCGCGCGTGATCGCCAAAACTCGAACTCCATCGGGCGCCGGGGCGGGCCATCCCGCTCCCGACCATCTAACCACCCTCGTGGCAAACGCCAGCCTTCAGGCTATGTTCTCAGCGCCGCCGCCCCGACGGAATGGCGATCAGGTTGCACGTTTCCATGGGTCCACGGACGACCGAGCCGTCGCCGCGCCGGTAAACGCCGCGGCGCACGTGCCGGCAGCCGACGGGGCCGCGCAGCCGCTTCACCCGCTCGACATGGACGCTGCGCGCACGCCGGTTCGAGAAGTCGTGGCCGCCGATCCGCACGCCGGGGCCGAAGCGCACCTCCGCAGAGGCCGGCAAAGCGGCGGCGGCCAGCAGCAGGGCCAGCAGCGCAACCCTCATCTCCTTCACCCGTCACTCTCCGGCAAAGCTTCGACCCACCCCTGAACCAAGATCGAACTCGCTCGTTGTCGAGGCAATCGCCGGGCAGCGGACCATCGATCGGGGACTCAGCCTGCCCGGCTCACGCCATCGACGACAGACGGAGTACGGATCTCATGCACCAGGGCAACCATCGCGACCACGAGGGCGCGAAGAAGCTCTTCGAGCTGGTCAAGGACGTCAAGGTCGCGATGCTGACCACCGCCGACCAGGATGGGACGCTCAACAGCCGCCCGATGTGGAACAACGAGATCGACGAGAACGGCGACATCTGGTTCTTCACCAAGCTGCACAGCCCGAAGACCGCCGAGATCGGCCGCGACAACCAAGTGAACCTCTCCTATTCCGACCCGTCGAGCCAGACCTACGTCTCGATCGCCGGCAAGGCCGAGGTGATCCGCGACCAGGCGCTGATCGACGAGAAGTGGCAGGAGAGCCTCAAGACGTGGTTCCCCAACGGCAAGAACGACCCGGAGGTCGGCCTGATCCGTATCCATCCCGAGCAGGGCGAGTACTGGGACAGCCCGTCCTCCACGATGGTTCACCTCTACGGCTACGTGAAGGCCTCGCTCACCGGCGAGAGCCCGAAGACCGAGACCAAGAAGGTCGACCTCGCCTGATTCTTCCTGGGAACGGGCCTCGTGCCCATTTCCGTCACGTCCGGCGCCCCTGCCTCTGGTGGGGGCGCCTTTTTTGTCATGATGCCCTGCGCCCGCCGACGTTGATCGCCGGGGCGATCCGCCCCAAGCTCGGCCGACGCTCCCTGAACACGGACGGCCCATGATCGACCTCGCGAAGCGGGTCTACGACCACAATTTCCGCATCGACCCGATCGTGCGTTCGCTGCTCGATACGGATTTCTACAAGCTCCTGATGGCGCAGATGATCTTCCGCCGTCACCGAGAGCTGAACGTTAGCTTCGGAATCCAGAACCGCACCCGGAGCGTGCGGGTGGCCGACGAGATCGACCTCGGGGAATTGCGGGCGCAGCTCGACCATGCCCGCACGGTGCGCTTGAGCCGGGGCGAATCCACCTGGCTTCGCGGCAATACCTTCTACGGCAAGCGCCAGATCCTCTCATCCGAGTTCATGGCGTGGTTCGAGGCGTTTCAGTTGCCGGAATACGAGTTGGAGACCCGCGACGGACAAGTGGCGCTGACCTTCCACGGCCCCTGGGTCGAGACCACGATGTGGGAGGTGCCGGCCCTCGCGATCCTCAACGAGATGCGCTCCCGCGCGGTGCTGCGCGGCATGGGCAAGTTCGATCTGCAGGTGCTCTACGCCCGCGCCATGACCCGTGTCTGGGAGAAGATCGAGCGTTTGAAGCGCCTGCCCGACCTCTCCATCGCCGATTTCGGCACGCGCCGCCGCCACGGCTTCCTGTGGCAGGATTGGTGCGTGCAGGCGATGCGCGAAGGCTTGGGCGAGGGCGCCTTCCTCGGCACCTCGAACTGCCTGATCGCCCTGCGGCGCGAGGTCGAGGCGGTCGGCACCAACGCCCACGAACTGCCGATGGTTTACGCCGCACTCGCGGGCGACGACGATGAGGCCCTGGCGGCCGCGCCCTACGCGGTGCTCGCCGACTGGCAGCAGGACTATGCCGGCAACCTGCTGGTGGCGTTGCCCGACACCTACGGCACCACCGGCTTCCTCGCCAACGCGCCCGACTGGCTCACCGCCTGGACCGGCATCCGCATCGACTCGAAGGAGCCGATCGCGGGCGGCGAGGAGGCCCTCGCCTTCTGGGCGTCGCGGGGCTGCGACCCGCGCGAAAAGCTGGCGATCTTCTCCGACGGGCTCGACATCGACGACATCGAGGCGATTCACGCGCATTTCCACGGCCGCATGCGCATCGGCTACGGCTGGGGCACCCGACTGACCAACGATTTCCGCGGCCTCGTGCCGGAAGGGCGCCTCGATCCGATCTCGGTGGTCTGCAAGGTGACGGAAGCGGAGGGCCGCCCGACGGTGAAAATTTCGGACAACCCGAGCAAGGCCCAGGGGCCTGCGGCGGAAGTGGAGCGTTACAAAAGGGTGTTCGGGGTGGGGGAGCAGGCGGCGGTGGCGGTCGTGGTGTGAGTGCCTGTCGATCCCTCAGGCCCGTTGCCAGGGATCGTCGGCCCGGCGGAACACGGTGATCGCCACCGAGCAGCAGATGTCGGCCGAGTGGAAGCCCGGATGGATCGCGTCCGCGCAGGCGACTGCGCCACCCACGGGGATCGTGCCCTCGGCAAAGCCCGAGGGGCAGGCATCCGGCATCACCGCGCCCTTGACGATGGTCGGCACCCGCATGAGCGCGTCCATATGCGCGATCACCGCGGCCGCGTTCGCCCGCTCGGCCTCGGTCTCGGCGTCGAGGAAGACGCCGAATGCGAGGGCGTTCGTTCGCATCGGGATGACGTGGGCGGCCGGGTCGAGGGTGGCCAGATGTGCGCGGATCGCCGCATCGTCGGCGCCCTCGACGCGCATCGCGTTGGCGATGGAGACCGCCCGCTTGAACCATCCGCCGGGCTGGAAGCCCCAAGCGATGAGGTCGCGTCCGTTGATCGCGGTCATGGTGCCGCTCCGTCTTCCTGAAGTCTTGCTTCTTGAATTTTGGGGACCAGGGCGGACGGCTCGCTGCGAGCCGTCCGCCCCTCTCGTCATTCACTGCGGATGAAATCCGCGATCAGCGCGGGCGCCGCCGTGTCGAAGCCGACGACGTCGAGCATGCCGGCGTCGTTCGGGTCGGCGATGCTGAAGCCGTTGGAGACGAGCCCCACGACCACGAGCTTGGCCGGAATCCCGGTCTTCTCCCGGTACTCCCGCAGCGCCTGGACCGGGTGGACCGGCCCCGCCCAGGTTTCCGAGTCCGTGTAGACCACGAACGCGTCAGCCTTCACGCCCCGCTCCAGCGCCCACCGCATCGGCAGCGAACAATCCGTCCCGCCGAAGGGCAGGTCGGCGGTCGCCGCCACCGCCTGGTCGAGACGCATCGACGGCCCGATCGGCAGGGCGGTGAGCGCCGCCCCCTGGCTCCAGGACTGGCCGGGCTCGGCCGTGAAGCCGAGGGTCTGCCAGTGCTCCTCGGTCGCCGCGGTGACGAGCGCCATCGCGGCGGCCGCCTCGCGGGGCGTCAGAGCGGAACCCGCGACGGAGCCGCAGCTCATCGAGCCGGAGACGTCCAGCGCCAGCACGAGACGCCGGCCCGTGGGCTCGACGCCTCCGAAGGCGGTGTAGAAGGCCGCGTTCAGCGTCTCGATGATGGCCGCCACCGGCTCCCAGGAGAGTCGGCCGCGCTGGCCGCGCCCGGACGCGTAGGTCCGGAGCGCCACCAGCAGCGCCATCGGGTGCAGGCGCGCCTTCAACAGGCGATCCCGATCCGACAGCACGCCGACCACGTGCGCGGTCGCCGCGGTGAAGGGCGCGAGCGCCCCCGACGCGGTGAGCCGGCCGAGCTGGCGCACGAGGGCACCGACCGGCATGCGCTCGATCAGGGCCTCGTTCACCGCGCGGCTCGTCATCAGCCCGGTCGGCAGCGCCTCCCAGGGCAGATTGTGCGTACGCACCTGCGCCGCCGCGTAAGCGCCGTCGACGCCCTCCGCCTGTACCGAGGCGAAGGCGTGGACGAGAGCGGGGGTCTCCTCGGTCAGCGTGCCGCGGCAGATCCAGTCGAACAGCGCCTTCCGGGCCGGCTCGTCCGTCTCCGGGTGAGCCAGCCGCAGGAGGTCGCGGTGCGACCAGCCCTGACGGGACCGGTACTTCACCGCCTGGTAGGCGAGCGCGTCCACCGGACGCGCCTGATACCAGTCGCTGACCGCGCGCCGGAGCGCCCGGCCCCAGCCGCGCATCGCCTCGACGGCGCCCGCGAACTGGAACAGGTGTGTGCCGGTGCGGCAGACCCGTGGCAGGGCGGCGAGCGCCAGCCGGCGGGTCGCCTCAGCTTCCGCGGAGGCCGCGAGCGCCAGCGCGAAGATCGCCGGATCCTGCTTCGGCACACGGCCCGCCTCGCTCATCGCGACGATGACCGCGACTGCCCGCGGACCGTCCTCGGCAATGCAGCGCATCACCGCGGCGGCGTTCTCCCGGGTCAGCGCCCGCTCGCCCGCGTAATACGAGCCGCCTTCCGAGCCGAGCACGAGGAAGCGGTCGAGCCGCGCCCAGTCGCTCAGCGCGAAGATATGGCCGCCGGCCGAATTCGGCACGGTGCGGGGAAGGGGCTCCGACTGCGGGGTGCGCCGGAGCGAGAACAGCTTTCCATAGTTCAACATTGCTCGCTCCTTTCTCCGCGGGGCTATTTTTGGGATGGTCCCCGAGGCTCGTTGCGGCGCGCGGTCGTGAGTCGTGCGAGGGATTCCGGCGCCTTGCGGCGCCTGGGATTCGAACCCTAGGACCAGATCACCCTCGCAATCCGGCCCGCGCGGCCGAATTCGCTTGTTCCGTCAGCGGCCGTGCGGGCATGGAGGGGAGACAGGAGGTCCGCTCGCGCGGCGTGCGTTGCCCGTCCGCCACCCGGGCATCGGACCTCGCGGCCCGTGGGATTCGAACCCGGCCTTTCGGCCAACGATCACCTGTCTCCATCGGCCCGCACGGCCGATACCTTTGTCGTTCTGCGCCCTTCGGGCGGACGAACGTCCGGCCTCGAGCTGCGCGGTCATGGTGTGAGAAAAGGGGCGCTCTACCCGACTGAGCTACGGACCTTGCGATCCGGCGGGAGTCGAACCCGCGACCACCTCATTAACGATGATAACCTTACCTCTTCGGCCCGCGCGATTTGAATAATTTCCTACAACTCAGACGCGAAAAGTCCTGCGGTCGTGGATGTCGGGGACGGGTTTACTGAGCTACGGGTGTGATGCCCGGCGACAATCGAATTCGCGACCTCCGCGGCGTGTGCCACGGCGCTCTACCGATAACCGTCCCCGTTCGGCCCGCAGGGGCCGCCGGGATGGGGAGTGGGGGATTGTGGCCGCGCCGGAACGGCGGCCACGCGGGCATGGGGGTGCGAACGGGAATGTCCTTTCGGACAACCGCGCCGTCCGCCCGAGGGCATCCGGCATTCGATTCCCTGAGATAACCGTCCGCTATCGGCCCGCGTGGCCGACCGTCTCTCGTGTGGTCGGATACGAGCACATCGCCCTTGGCCGCTCAGACCCTGGACGGGCGAAAGCGGCGACGCGTAGATCGTCGTGTTTCATACCTTGCTCCGTCGAGGCGGGGCCAATGGGAAGCGCGGACGTGTGAACGGGCGATCGGGGCTTCACGGGATAGGTGATAACCGATGCCAACCGGCCCGCGCCGGTGATGATGTTCGAGCTGTGAGCCGGATGTGGGTGCGAGGGAGCGGAAGCTTTCCCGTACGGGTTAAAAGGCAACGCTCGATCGCTGGCCCGGCTGAGCTGATGGGTTGTGCTTACGGTTGCACCCGGACTGCGTCAACCCGAAACTTGAAAATTCTTTCAGCTTCACGCATCTCCCATCCATGAACCCATCCACCATCACACCCGCCCAGATCCGCGCCGGACGCGGCCTTCTCAAATGGACGCAAGGCGTTCTGGCCAGTCGCGCCGCGGTCTCGGTCGTGACCCTGAACATGATCGAGAGCGATCAGGTTGCCCCGCGCGCAAGGACCCTCGACGCGATCCGCACGGTGCTCGAAGGCGAGGGCATCCGCTTCATCGGCGACGCGAGCGAAGGCTTCGGCGTGATGATGCGGCCGGGGCAAGGGGCACAACAAGCATCACAACAGGGGCCGAAGCCTGGGAAGACGTCGAGATCCATGCGGGCCGCCGAGTGAGCGCCCGCATCGATCTCAACGCCGATCTCGGCGAGGGTTTCGGGCCCTGGCGCATGGGCGACGATACCGCGCTCCTCGACATCGTCACCTCGGCCAACGTCGCGTGTGGCTTCCATGCGGGCGACCCCGACATCATGGTCGAGACGGTGCTCGCCGCGAAGGCGCGGGGCGTGGCCATCGGCGCCCATCCCGGTTTTTCGGACCTACGCGGCTTTGGCCGAAACCGGATCCAAGAAAGTCCCAGAAGAATCGAGCGCGACATCGCCTACCAGATCGGCGCGTTGCAGGCCTGCGCCGCTCTGGCCGGTGCCCGCGTCACCCATGTCAAAGCGCACGGGGCGCTCGCCAACCTCTCCAACGAGGACGACGCGGTCGCCGACGCCCTGGCCCGCGCCGTGGCCGGCGTCGATGCCAGCCTTGCCCTGGTGGTGATGCCGGGGCTCGCTGCCGAGCGCGCCGGGGAGCGGGCTGGGCTGACCCTCGTGCGCGAGATCTACGCCGACCGCGCCTATTCCGAGGACGGCACGCTCGCCCCCCGCGCCTCGCCCGGCGCAGTGATCCACGACGCGGGCGAAGCCGCTCTGCGCGTCGCCCGCATGATCGGGGAGGGCGCGGTGTTCACGCTCGGGGGGCGTCGCGTTCCGGTTGCGATCGATACGGTCTGCGTCCACGGCGACAACCCGGAGGCGCTCGCGATGGCGCGAACGGTGCGGGCCGAGCTGGAGCGGGCCGGCTTCAGCCTGCATCCCTTCGCCGAATCGTTCACCGAGGCCTGAGGGACGACGCCGTCACGGCAACGTTTCAGGGATCGAATCCGGCCTGCTCACGGTTTCTTGAGTTCAGGTGCCTTCGGGCGCTGGCTCGTGACGACGACCGCCCGGCTCGACCGCGGATCGTCGTGCGAAGCCCGCCCGGACCCTTGTGAACAGAACCGAGGCCCGCGACGCGATCCGTCGGGCCTCGGATGAAGCGTGGCGTGAGAGGGAAGCCCGGCCTGACATGAAGCGTATTTCCCCCGGTGAGGGCTTCATCGTGCCACCGCGCCCGACGCGCGTTTCCGCGGCCGAGACGCCGAAAGGTCCGCTCGCCTCCTCCCTCGTCGTATTCGCGATCATCGTCGCGGGCCTCTTCCTCGCGCGTGAGGTGCTGATCCCCATCGCGATCGCGGTGCTGCTGTCGTTCGTGCTCGGCCCGCTGGTGAACTTTCTGCGCCGGCTGCGGCTGGGGCGGGCCTTCGCAGTGCTGGTCTCGGTGCTGCTCGCCGCCGGGATCATCGCCGCGGTGTCCACGGTCATCGGCGTGCAGGTCGCCGAACTCGCGGGGGACGTGCCGCGCTACCAGCGCACCGTCGAGCGCAAGATCGAGGGGCTGCGGGCCGGCACGCTCGGCCAGACGATGGACTACATCGCCAACATCAACCGGGCGATCCACCAGGGCGGCGAGGAGACCAAGGAGGCGGCCGAGAAGGCCAAGCAGCAGGCCGCCCGCGACAATCCCCGCAAGGCCGAGCCGGAGCCGCCGAAGCCGATGCTGGTGCAGGTGGAGGAGCGCCGCCCGGGCCCGCTCGAACTGGCCACCACCGTGCTCGCGCCGGTGGCCCAGCCGCTTGCCACCGCCGGCATCGTCTTCGTCGTGCTCCTGTTCATCCTGATGCAGCGGGAAGACCTGCGCGACCGCCTGATCCGACTCGCGGGGTCGAGCGACCTCCACCGCACGACCGTGGCGATGGACGACGCGGCCCGGCGGCTCTCGCGCTACTTCCTGGGCCAGCTCGCGCTCAACTCCGCCTTCGGCCTCGTCATCGGCGTCGGGCTCTGGATCATCGGCGTGCCGAGCCCCGTGCTGTGGGGCATCTTCGCGCTCGTCATGCGCTTCGTGCCCTATATCGGCGCCTTCCTCTCGGCGGTCCTGCCGATCGCGCTCGCGGCGGCGGTCGATCCGGGCTGGAGCATGGTGCTGGCGACCTTCCTGCTCTTCGTCATCGTCGAGCCCATCGTCGGGCAGATCATCGAGCCGCTGGTCTACGGCCACTCGACCGGCGTCTCGCCGTTCTCGGTGCTGGTCTCGGCCCTGTTCTGGACCTGGCTGTGGGGACCGGTGGGCCTCCTGCTCTCGACGCCGCTCACCGTCTGCCTCGTCGTGCTCGGGCGCCACGTCGATCGGCTGGAATTCCTGGATGTGCTGTTCAGCAACCGCCCGGCGCTGACGCCGATCGAGAACTTCTACCAGCGCATGCTCGCCGACGACCCGGAGGAGGCGCAGGAACATGCCGACCTGATCCTACGCGAATGCTCGCTCTCGGCCTATTACGACGACGTGGTGCTGAAGGGTCTCGAACTCGCCTCCCGCGACGCCGCCCGCGGCGTGCTGACGCCGAGCCAGAAGGACGAGATCCGCGCCTCGATCACCGCCTTGGTGGAGGATCTGGAGGATCGCGAGGATGCCGCGCCCGATCCGGCCTCCAAATCCGCCAAGCTCTTCGACGGCGACGGGGAGGGTGCCTGCAAGAATGAGCCAATCGCCGATCCCGAACCCGGCGAGTTGCCCGAAGCGTGGCGGGCCGACGGTGCGGTGCTCCTCGTCTCCGGCCGCGGCTTCCTCGACGGCGCGGCCACGGCCATCGCCGACCAGCTCCTGCGCAAGCGCGGCTTCGGCACCCGGCAGGTGCCCTTCGCCGAGGTCGCCCGGGTGCACATTGCCGAGTGGGAGCCGGGTCCGGCGCAGGCGGTCTGCGTGATCTCGCTCGCGTTGTCCGGCGAGCCGACCCATCTGCGCCGCCTCGTCTCGCGGTTGCGCCAGAAGATCGACACCGTGCCGATCGTCGCCGGGCTGTGGCGCCTCGACGGGCCGATACTCGCCGACGACGCGGTGCGGGCTAAGCTCGGCGCGGACGACCACGTCACCTCCCTGCGCGACCTGATCGAGACGATCCTCGCCCTCGCCCGCCACGAGGGCCGCCCGGAGCGGTCCGAGCGGAGCGATGCGGCCACGCCCCCGCGGCAGGCTCTGCCCGAGCCGGCTTGACGGAACGGCCTGTCGGCGGCTTCGTCGCAATCCGACAATGGGAGGCTGCCCCTCGATGAGCGTCGTCGATCTCGCCCAGTTCATGGAAGACCTCGCCACTCAGTCCGGAGCGGCGATCCTGCCGTTCTTCCGGGCGCATTTCGGCCTCGACGACAAGTCCCATGGGACGGGCCACGCCTTCGACCCCGTCACCGAGGCGGACCGCGCGGCGGAAGCCGTGATGCGGCGGATGATCAACGACCGGTTGCCGAACCACGGCATCCTCGGCGAGGAGTTCGGCTCGGAGCGGGCGGATGCGGAATGCGTCTGGGTGCTCGACCCCATCGACGGCACCCGCGCCTTCATCAGCGGCCTGCCGACCTGGGGCACCTTGATCGGGCTCACCCATCACGGCGCGGCGGTGCGCGGGCTGATGCACCAGCCCTATCTCGGCGAGCGCTTCCTCGGCGACGGCAGGACGGCGAGTGTGCGCTCGGCGAAGGGCGAACGCACCCTGCATACCCGCCGCAACGAGGCGCTCGGCAACGCCATCCTCGCCACAACAGACCCACGCCTGTTCGCGGACGGGGAGGAATCCGAGCGATTCCGGGCGATCGAGGGGCAGGTGAAGATGTCCCGCTACGGCACCGACTGCTACGCCTACTGCATGCTCGCCGCCGGCCAGATCGACCTCGTGGTCGAGGCAGGGCTGAAGCCCTACGACATCGTCGCGCTGATCCCCATCGTCGAGGGCGCGGGCGGGGTCGTCACGAGCTGGGACGGGGGCCCGGCCACCGGCGGCGGCCGGATCGTGGCCGCCGGAGACCGCCGGCTGCACGAGGCGGCGTTGAACATGCTCAACCCGTGAGAGCCTGAGCCTTCTCGGCGATGGCAGGATGGCCGTGGCCGGGGATGAACGCATCGAAGGACGCCCAGAAATCCGCGCGGACCGCGTCGCATTCGGTCAAGATCTCGTGGCGGGCGCCCGGCAGCACGATCAGGTGCCCGGTCTTGAGCCGGGCGGCGAAGCGCTCGATCGCCGGGGTGCTGCACACGGGATCGGCTCCGGCGCCGACGATCAGACAGGGCGTGCGGATCCGCCGGATCATCGCCGGATCTTCCAGCCGCCGCATCGCCCGGAAGGCGGAAGCGAGCCAGGCGACGGTCGGGTCGCCGACCGCTCCGGCGCCGACCTCGCGGGCAGCGGCTGCGTTGCGGGCGTAGCGTGCGGGGTCGGTCGAGAGGCGGTTGCCGGCAAACGGCTTCGTGGCAATCGAGGTCTTGCCGCCGGTGGGCACGTAGCTGCGCCCGAGGCCTAGCCGTTGCAGTCCGCGCACGAGCAGCGACACCGCGGCCGGCCAGCGCACCATGCGGATCGACAGCATCGGCGCGACGGTGACAAGCCGCCGGAACGGCAGCCGGCCCTTCGCCGCGAGTGTCAGCGCCACCGCCCCGCCCATGGAGTGGGCGAGCCCGAAATGCGGTTCGGGCATCATCGGCACGAGCACGGTCTCGGTGATTGCCTTGAGGTCGAGACCGTAATCGTCGAAGTGGCGGACATGGCCCTTGTGGGCGTCGCGGACCTGACGGCCGGAATCGCCCTGGCCGCGCCAGTCGAAGGCGACCACGCAGAAGCCGCGGGCACGCAGATCCGCGATCGTCTCGAAGTACTTCTCGATGAACTCGGCCCGGCCCTGAAGCAGGCAGACCGTGCCCTTCACGCCCCGCGTCGTCGGCTGCCACGTCGCGGCCCGCAAGGGAACGCCGTCGGCGGTCTCGACCGGCACGAGGCGGGCACCGGGCGGCACCGGATTGCCGGGGGTGGGACGCAGGGTCAGCACGGCGGGCTCACCTGGGAGAAATTTTTGCTCAAGCTCACGCGAAATCCCCGCAAACAGACCCTTGCGCGGTTTTTGGGGGCCACCAATATTATTGAAGCGCCGGCCGAGACGGCGGCGCGACGGTCCGGCCCAAGGGCGGACCCGAATACATCGAGCATGTTGCTTCTTCTGGAGGATATGTGATGCGTCAGTTCGATCTGGCTCCCCTGTACCGTTCCACCGTCGGTTTCGACCGACTGTTCTCGGCCCTCGACGGTCTCGTGAGCACCGAGGCGGCTCCGACCTACCCGCCCTACAACATCGAGCGCACCGGTGAGAACGTCTACCGCGTCACCGTCGCCGTGGCTGGCTTCACCGAGGCCGACCTGTCGATCGAGGTGAAAGAGAACGCTCTCACCATCAAGGGCGAGCGTAAACCCGCCGAAGGCAAATCCGCCGAAGTGCTCTACCAGGGCATCGCTGCCCGCGCCTTCGAGCGCCGCTTCCAGCTCGCCGACCACGTCCAGGTCACCGGCGCCGTGCTGGAGAACGGCCTCCTCCATGTCGATCTCGTCCGCGAGGTCCCGGAGGCGAAGAAGCCGCGTCGCATCGAGATCGCCAGCCGGCCATCGAGCCAGCCGGTGATCGAAGGCTCGGTCCAGCACGCCGCGTAACCGCTCAGCCGCGAGGCTGATCCCGCAGGGGAGCGCCCCGGCCGCCAAGGCCGGGGCGTTTTCATATGGCTCGGTCAAAAATCCCCGAACCGGTCGCCGCGGCCGGGCTCGTAGCAGGTGAAGCCGACGAAGCAGCCCGGATTGTCGCGGGTGGGCACGAAGGCGCGCCGTCCGATCTCCGTCGCCTCGCAAAACGAGCGGTCGCGCACGAACCGGTCGAAGGTCCGCCCGCCCGTGCCGAGCACCGCCGCGCCTTGCCGCATGACCACGGCGCGGGCCTCGGCGCAGCTGAGCGTCGTGGTGGAGGGACGCTGCGCCAGGGCAGGCCCGATGCCGGCGAGCAGGACCACGCAGACCAGGGCGCATCGCATCACGGGGGTCCGGAGAGAGGAAATCCGATTCCTCAACCGTGCCGGTCACGGATGGATCCCGTCGAGATCCGGCAGCAGCACCACGCTTTCCTTCTCGTTCGGATCGGTGCGGGCGATGAGCGCCGTGCACGGCTCGGTACGGCTCGGATTGTAGGGCAGGTGCGGCACGCCGGCTGGGATGTAGAAGTATTCGCCGGGCCGCAGCGCGGTGTGGTGCTCCAGCCGCTCGCCCCACCACGTGCAGGAGGTGCCCGCGAGCGCGTAGATCGCCGTCTCGTGGCCCTCGTGCTTGTGCGCCTTGGCCCGCGCTCCCAGCGGGATCGTCACCATCTGCAGGTGCACGCCCGTCGAACCTGCCGATTCCGCCGAGATACCGGGCGCGTAGGACAATCCCTGCTTGCCGATGAAAGGCTCTCCGGGCCGCACCACCCGGCAGAGTGCCGCGCCCGTGCCGGACATCGCGCTACAGATCCCCGAACGCGAACTGCCCCTGGGGGGCGGCCGGGCGCTTTGCCGCGCGCGGCGTTTCCTTGCGAACCGCCGGCTTCGGGCGCGGTTTGGGGTCGGCGCGCATCCGCGCCTTCGCCTTGTCGCGTGCCACCGCCTCGGGGGCGTGCGGATCGTCGTCGAGCCACTTGCCGCGCTTGATCACCTCGTTGACCCGGCCCTGGTTCACCCCGACCTTGAACGCGATCTCCTGCTGGGTCATGCCGGTGGAGGCGTGCAGTTCCAGGATCGCGCGGGCGAGGTCGGGCGTCATCTTCTGGCCCGTGATGCGCCGGGCCGGGCGAATGGTGCGGGTCTGGCGGTCGCGCTCGCGCAGGCGCTCCAGCAGGGCGAGCGCCATATGCATGCTGTGCTCGCGCAGAGCCTCCTCGAATTCCTTCAGCGTCGCCATGGCCGGTTCCTCGTCCAAGGTTCCTCGTCCAAGGGCGGACGTTCAGCGGAGAGAACGCCCCGCCCATGCCCCAGGTTGCCGATCAGGAGACGCGGGCGCGAGCGGCGGAGCAAGCGGAGGCAAGGTTTCGTCCACCGCAAAACGCCGGGGCGGGTCGAGACGCCGCAGCGGGCTGGCGTGTTGGCAGAGGGTGAGCCGGTCGGTTACACCGCGCACCATCCAATCGTGCGGGAAATGCCAGCCATGATCAGCCCCGTTCATCCCGTCTCCCGCGCCGAGGCGGTGCCGGGCGCGCCCGGTCTCGTCGAGGCGCTGGAGAGCGGCTCGGTCCTCGTCTTCCGCGATCTCGACTTCCCCTTCGACGCCTTCGAGCAGCGTTTCGTCGAGCGCCCCTTCGCCGACGGCAAGGCCAAGAACGTCGCGATCCGCAACGAGACCGCCGAGCTGCGGGGCGGGGCCGGCACCGAGGAGGAGCAGGCACGCCTGCGCGACCTGCTGGTGCGCTACCGCCGCTTCGCGAAGGACCTGATCGACACCTATCTCCCCGCCTACCGCGAAAAGGTCTCGCTCGCGGGCACCTCCTACCGGCCGTTCGACGTGGACAAGCGCAAGCTGAGCTGGCGGCGCGACGACACGCGCATGCATGTCGATGCCTTCCCCTCCAACCCGATCGGTGAGCGGCGCATCCTGCGCATCTTCCGCAACATCAACGCCGAGGGGCAACCGCGGCTGTGGCGGGTCGGCGAGGATTTCGGCTCGATGGCGGAGAAGTTTCTGCCCAAGCTCCCGGGCTATTCCGGCCTCTCGGCGAGCGTATTGGCCGCGCTCAAGATCACCAAGGCCAAGCGCACGGAATACGACCACCTGATGCTGCACCTCCACGACGCCCTGAAGCGCGACCTGGACTACCAGGCCAACGCGCCCCAGGCCGATGTGCGCTTCCAGCCCGGCGAGACCTGGGTGACCTTCTCCGACCTCGTGATGCACGGTGCCATGGGCGGTCGCTACATGCTGGAGCAGACCGCCTACATCGCGGTCGCCGACCAAGCCGACCCGGAGAAGAGCCCGCAACGGATCCTGGCGAAGAAGCTCGGGCGGCCCCTGAAGCACTGACGGGTCAGGCGGGCTCCTCGGGCCCTTCCGTGAACTCCCGCCACAGCAGGATCAAGGCGGCCATCACCGCCGGGCCGACGAACAGGCCGAGCAGCCCGAAGGTCTCGACGCCGCCGAGGATGCCGAGCAGCACCCACAGGAAGGGCAGGCGGGTGGTGCCGCCGATCAGCGCCGGGCGCACGAAATGGTCGGCCACAAAAGTGACGACGAAGCCCGCCGCCACCACGATCGCGGCGGGGACGACCGCGCCGCCCGCCAGGAGCAGCACGGCGGCGAGGCCAAAGGCCAGCGGCGCACCGAAGGGGATCATCGCGGCCACCGCGGTGAGCGCTCCGAACAGGACCGGGTGCGGTACGCCGGCAAAAGCGTAGACGATCCCTAGCAGAAAGCCCTCGCCGATCCCGACGAGGACGAGCCCGTCCACCGTGCCGTGGACGGAGGCCACCATCTGGCGCGCCACCCGCTCGCCGCGCGGCCCGAACAGGCGATGGCTCGCCCGGAGCGTCTGCGCGATCACCGTATCACCCTCGCGGAAGAGGAAGAACAGCGCCAGAAGGCAGAAGCCGAACAGCACCACCCGGTGCACCAAACCCGCCCCGAGGGTTCGGGTGAGGTCGCGGTTCGAGGTCGTGTTGAGCCGCTCGCTCAATTCATGCGCCAGCCCGGCATGGGCGAGGTGGGCGTTCCACCACTCGGTGATGGCGGCAGCCCCATAGGGCAGATGTGCGACGAAATCCGGCACCGGAATGCCGTTGCGCTCGGCCTCTCGGGCATAGGCCAGAAGTTCGTGCGCCTCACGGCCCGCCTCGACCGCGAGCACCGCGATGGGCAGCAGCAGCATCCCGGCGACGAGGCCGGTGAAGACGGCCGGCCACAGGATGTTGTGCCGGCCCGGCGGGAAGCGGCGGCGGGCGCGGACGAAGAGTGGCCAGAGAGCGATGGCAAGCACCACCGCCCAGACCAGCGCCCTCAGGAAGCCGGACAGGATGTAGAGGCCAAGCGCCAGCAGCCCGGCGACAAGGAGGGCGCGCAGCACCCTCTGGCTGCGCGCCGCCTCAGATTCCGTCCGATCTGTGCCGCTCATCGCCGCCTTACTCCGTTTCGCCGCTGTCGTCGGCGCGAGCGACCTATGGCGGACACAGCGGCAATCCAGAGGCGGCGTCACGCCGCGGCGCGGTCACGCCCTTGGGCCTTGGCGCGATAGAGGGAGCGGTCGGCCCGCTCGATGGCAGCGGAAAAATCGGCCTCGCCGGGCTCGACCACGGCAATGCCGAGGCTGATGGTCCAGGCCGGTAGGCTATCCGTACGAGCGACCGCGTGGCGGATCTCGTCGGCGAGCCAGCGCGCCTCGGCCGGGCTTCGTTCGGGCACGAGCAGCACGAACTCGTCGCCGCCGAGGCGGATGAGGCACGCGTCGGGCTCGGGGACGACGCCCTGTGCGCAGGCGGCAAGGGCGACGAGCACCCGGTCTCCGACGGCGTGACCGTGTCGGTCGTTGATCGCCTTGAAGTGATCGACGTCGAGCGCGATCACCGCCGTGCCGGACCGCAGCAGGCGGGGGCCGAGGGCAGCGAGCCCGGCCCGGTTCCAGGCGCCGGTCAGCGGATCGCGCAGGGCCGCTTCGCGCAACGCGGCCTGTGCCCGCTCGCCCGGCATGGCGATGAGGCCGAGATTCAGCACCGCCAGCAGCATTTGGTCGGACACGAGGGGGATCAACGCCGCCATGTTGGTGGCCGTGCCGCCGACCGCCTCTGCTGCGATCGCCGCGAGAAAGCCGGGAATGTAGGCGAGCAGCGCGGCCCCGGCGATCCGCCGCCCCCGCGACGGCGGGGAGATCCGGCCGAAGGCGAGCGTGCCGCCGACGATGGCCATGTTGAGCAGGCTGCCGAATGTGCCGCCGATCCGGGGGGCCGCGCTGTCCGGGCCAAAGGCGAGGGCCGGCAGGATGTAGCCGAGGCCGGAGGCGAGGATCGGCAGCAGCATCCAAGGGCGGAAGGGCGAGCGTCCATCGAACCGGCGCACCCCCGTCAGCACCGCGAGCGTGCTGAGGGACAATCCGGAATAGAGCATGCCGATCTGAAACGGTGTTTGAGCGAGATGGTTGAAGCTCGGGATCGCCGCCGCGTAGATCAGCGAGCCGCCGGCCCAGTGCAGAAAGTGGGTTTCATCGCGCCGCCCGACCCAGAGACATGCGAACACGCCGAAAAAGGCGAGGCTCGACAAGGTGCTGCATAGACCCAGCGTCGGGATGTTCGGCAGTTCGGGCATGATCCTGAGACAGCGTTCGGATGCCGGGTGATACGATTCGGCACCATGCCGCCAAAAAATTAAGAACGAGACTTTTCGGCAAGGCCCATTTTCACGATGCCCGTCGGCTTCCTTCTCGGTTCCCGCAACGACAGGATTCGTCGCCCCGCCCTCGTCTCGTCCGACGGGCGGCAAGCCGCGAACGTGCCCGGCGCAAGTTGGAACGAACTACGAACAAAGGCTTGACCTGTTCGCCGCCCAGACGCACTGTTCATGGAACGTTCCGGACTGATTCGCTGCCCCGGCGCAGCGCGCAAGGCAGGAGGCTTCCATGATCGAGATCGGCTTCGACGACCACGGGCTCGACCGGCCGGCGCCTGCAAACCGGCAACCGTACCCGGACCGCGACTGGCGCATCCTCGAGGAAGGCCTCGAACACCCGGCAAGCGGCTATTTCATTGCCCGCGAGGAAATAGCCGGCCGCCGCGGCGACGGGCTGTGGACCTGGCCGATGCAGCTTGCCGAAAAGTCGTGGTGCGCACCGCTGGGTTTCCGGCGGGTCTTCCTGGCCGCCCTTGAGCGCTACGGCGTGGCGGCCGATACGGATCTCGCCCGCTCCTTCGCCCTCGGCTTCGGCATTCAGGACGCGGGCCAGCGGCACAACGACCGGTTCGTGGCGCTCGGCGAATTGGTGCGCCCGCGCACGGCGGAGCGTAAGCGGACGCCGCCGGCGGAGGGCCGCCGCACGGGTCGCGAGCGTCCGCGGCAGGGTGCGGACACCCGTGCGCCGGCGCTCGACCTCAGCCGCTCGGCCGGTTGAGGCGCAGCGCGGGAGCCGGGCCGGCCGCAACGCCCGAGGTTGCCCGCGCTCCATCGCTTCGTGTAAAGGGTCGCGATCTTTTCATAAGCGCCATCGGGAACCGGCGGCGAAGCGGGGCCGCAGACCGGCTCGGGCGCCATGGGGCGTGCCGCGCGAGGGTTTGGCGACGCCGGATATGAAGAATCAAGAAAGCGGCCAGCCCTAATGTCGAACGAGACCGCCACCTTCGACCGCGTCGCGGACATCATTGCCGAGACGGCGGACATCCCGCGTGACAAGATCACGCCCGAGAGCCACGCCATCGACGATCTCGGCATCGATTCGCTTGCCTTCCTCGACATCGCCTTCGCGGTCGACAAAGCCTTCGGAATCAAGCTGCCGCTGGAGCGCTGGACCCAGGAAGTCAACGAGGGCAAGGTGCCGGCCGAGCAGTACTTCGTGCTGAAGAACCTCTGCGCACGCATCGACGCTCTGGTCGCCGAGAAGGCCGCCAAGGCCTGATCCGTCGGGCTTCAGGGATTCACGCGCGATGCGGCTCGAATATTTCGAGATGATCGACTCCGTGGTGCGGTTCGACCGTGCCGCCGGCCGCATCGAGGCGCGGGCGCTCGTGCCAGAGGCGAGCCCGGTCTTCGAGGGGCATTTCCCCGGCCACCCGCTGGTGCCGGGCGTCCTGCTCACCGAAACCATGGCGCAGGCCTCCGGCTACCTCGTGCTCGCCCATCTCGACTTTGCGCAGATGCCGTTCCTCATGGCAGTGGACAAGGCGCGCTTCCGCTCCTTTGTCGGCCCCGGCGCGACCCTCGACATCACGGCGAGCCTTGAGCACGACGGCTCCGGCTACGCGGTGACGAAGGCCGCGATCCGCCACGAGGGCAAGGCCTTGTGCGACGCGGAGCTGCGGTTCCGCACCATGCCGTTTCCGGCGGGCCTGGACGCGCCGATGCGCGAACGCGCCCGGAAGATCGGCCTTCTGGATGGAGCCCAGCCGTGAGCCGCCCGCAGGCCCGCGACGTCCAAGCCCGCGACGTCGTCATTACCGGGATCGGCCTTGTCTCCTGTGCCGGTGAGGGGATCGAGCCTCACCTGACCGCCTTCGCCTCACATGCGCAGCCGCGCACGGATGCGGAGACCTTTGCGCCCTACCCGGTGCACCCGGTGGCACCGGTGAGCCTCGATGCGCAGATCCCGAAGAAGTCGGATCAGCGGCAGATGGAGGCGTGGCAGCGGCTCGGCGTCTACGCCGCCGGCCTCGCACTCGATTCGGCCGGGGTGAAGGAGGATGCGGGCTTCAAGTCGGCACTGCCGCTTGTGGTGGCGGCGGGCGGTGGCGAACGCGACTACGCGGTCGATGGTGCGATCCTGACCGGCCTGCGCGGGGCCAACGATCCCGGCGCCTTCCTCAACGAGCGGCTCCTCAACGACCTGCGGCCGACCCTATTTCTGGCTCAGCTCTCGAACCTGCTCGCGGGCAATATCAGCATCGTCCACGGTGTCACCGGCGCCTCGCGCACCTTCATGGGCGAGGAGTCGAGTGGCGTCGATGCCCTGCGCATCGCGCACGCCCGGATCGCCTCGGGCCAGGTCGAGACCATGATGGTCGGCGGCTCCTACAACGCCGAGCGGCCGGACGTGATGGTCGTCCACGAGATGGGCGGCTACCTCCTCAAGGACAGCTACCGGCCGGTCTTCGAGCGGGGGGATGGGGGCGGAGGCGGCTTGGTACTCGGGAGTGCTGCCGCCTTCCTCGTGCTGGAAGCGGCCGAACACGCCGCTGCGCGAGGCGCCAGGGCCCTGGCCCGGCTGATGCCGGTGGCCAACGACCGGGTGGCCCGCGCGCCGGGCAGCGTGTCCGCGAGCCTGACCCGCCTCATCGGCGAGGCCGGGATCGAGCGGCCGGACGTGGTGCTCTCCGGCGCCACCGGCTTGGCCGACCTCGCGGCGGAGGAGATCGCCGGCATCCGCGCGGCGCTGCCGGGCGCGCGCATCCGCGCCACGGGTGACATGATCGGCCATCCGATGGAGGTCACGGCCCCGTTCGGGGCAGCTCTCGCCGCGGCGCTTTGCGCGGCAGGATCGGCCGCGGACGTCGCGGTCACCTCGGTCGGCCACCGCCGCGGCGAGGGCGTGATCCGCGTCGTGAAAATCTAGAGCAACGTCCCGAAAGGTGGCCGCCGGCTTTTGGGACGTTGGCGACGCGAGAACGAGTGTCCGCCGCTTCGGAGACCGCGCCGCGGCGGTCCGGATGCGTGCCGGCCGAAACCATGGTCTGAGGCCCCGATGCCAGAACCGCGCTCCTCATCCACCCACGACGCCCTCGGACGCCCGCTCGTCGCGGTCACGGGCCTCGGCATCGTCACCTCGCTCGGCCGCGGCGCCACCGAGAACTGGGATGCGCTGACCACCGGACGCTCCGGCATCCGCGCCATCAGCCGCTTCCCCACCGAGGGCCTGCGAACCCGCATTGCCGGCACCGTCGATTTCCTCGACACCGACCCGCTGGTGGCCCCCCTGCTGTCCGAGCGCTTCGCCATGGTGGCGGCCGAGGAGGCGGTGACGCAATCCGGCATCGGCGCGGGCTTTCCGGGCGGGCTGTTCGTGGCGGTGCCGCCGGTCGAGATGGAATGGCCGCAGCGGCAGGCTCTGGCGGATGCCGCGGGCGAACCTGACAACGTGACCTATTCGGGGCTTCAGTGGGCCGCCGCGTCCCGCCGCTTCGACGCATGGCACGACCTGTTCATCTTCGGCACGGTGGCCGATCGGCTCGCCGACCGCTTCGGCACGCGCGGCTCGCCGATCTCGCTCTCGACCGCCTGCTCATCGGGCGCCACCGCGATCCAGCTCGGCGTCGAGGCGATCCGCCGGGGCGAGATGGACGCCGCGCTCTGCATCGGCACCGACGGCTCGGTGAACCCGGAATCGCTGATCCGCTTCTCGCTGCTCTCGGCGCTCTCGACGCAGAACGATCCGCCGGAAGGCGCCTCGAAGCCGTTCTCGAAGAACCGCGACGGCTTCGTCATGGGCGAGGGCGCCGCCGCCCTGGTTCTGGAGAGCGCCGCTTCGGCACGAGCGCGCGGCGCAAGGATCCTCGGCTACGTGCTCGGCTGCGGCGAGAAGGGCGACGGCTTCCACCGCACCCGATCCAGCCCGGATGGGGCGCCGGTCATCGCCGCGATGCGCGCAGCCCTCGACGATGCCGGCGTCACGCCCGAAGCCATCGACCACGTCAACGCACACGGCACCTCGACGCCGGAGAACGACAAGATGGAAGCGCTCGGCTGCTCGGCGGTGTTCGGCGAGCGGGTGGGCCGCCTGCCGATCTCTTCCAACAAGTCGATGATCGGCCACACCCTGACCGCGGCTGGCGCCATCGAGGCGGTGGTCTCGCTGCTGACGATCCAGAATGGGCGCATTCCGCCGACCATCAACTACGCGGTCCCCGATCCCGCGCTGCTCCTCGACGTGGTCGGAACCGCCCGCGACACCCGCGTCTCGCGGATCCTGTCGAATTCCTTCGGCTTCGGCGGGCAGAACACCTGCCTCGTACTGGGAGACGAGCCGGCATGAGTGCGGACATGAGCACGACCGGTAAGTCCGTTCTCGTCGTCGGCGGCGCCTCCGGGCTCGGTGCGGCCACCGTCCGCGCCCTGGCGGCAGCCGGCCACGCCGTGACCTTCACCTACCGCTCCTCGCCGGAGCGGGCGCAGGCGCTCGCCGACGAACTCGTGCCGGTGCACGGCGAAGGCAGCGTCACCGCCCGCGCCCTCGACCTGTCCGACCGCGACGCGGTGGAGGCGTTCTGCGATTGGGCCGAGGGCGAGGGCTTCTACGGCTACATCCACAATGCCGGCCAATCGGCGGACGCGCTCGCGGCCATGCTCGACCGCGAGCGGGCCGAGGCGGCGATGCAGGTGAACTTCTGGTCGATGACCCGGATCGCCAAGGCGCTGGTGCGCGGGATGATCCGGGCGCGCGCAGGGCGCATCGTCGCCATCGGTTCGGTGGCGGCCCTTCAGGCCAATGCCGGCAACGCGGCCTACGCAGCGACCAAGGGTGCCCTGATCGCCTATTGCCGCACGCTGGCGATCGAATCGGCCAAGCGCGGCGTCACCGTCAACGTCATCGCTCCCGGCTTCATCGACACCGAGATGCTGGCCGCCTACGCCAGCCACCGCGAGGGGATCGAGCGCCAGATCCCGCTCGGGCGTTTCGCCAAGCCGGAAGAGGTCGCGGCGACGGCCGCCTTCCTGATCGGGGAGGGCGGGGCCTACATCACCGGCGCGGTGCTGCCCGTCGATGGCGGCTTGACCGCGATGATGGGCATCCACCGCACCTGAACCGGCCCGCGATGCCCCGCTTCCTGCCCGCGTTCGCCGTCGCCCTGCTGCTCGCAGGCGGCGGATCCGCGTGGGGCGCCGAGACCTTCCGGGTCGAGGGCCTGCCGCGGGACGACAGCCTGACGATCCGCGAGACGCCGGATGCGGGCGCGCCGGCTCTTGGACAGATCCCGGTCGGGCGCCGGGTGCTCGGCTTCGGCTGCACCAACGAGACGCCGAGTGGGCTGACATGGTGCCGGGTGAAGTTCGACCGCACCCTCGGCTGGGCGCGGCGGCGCTACCTGACGCCGGATTGAGCCCGCGCCAATATCCCGAACGAGGGAGACAGGCGCGTCTTCCCCAAGCTACGGGGCTGGGGGCGGTCTCACGGCGGCGCCTGCAGCGTCTCGGCGAGGAAATTGACGACGCGCCTCAACTCGACCGGCTTCTGGAGACGCTCCACATCCGCAAAGTCCGGCGGGATCACCCCCTCGTCGTAGCCGGTGATGAACACGAACGGCACGCCGCGCTCCCGAAGCAGAGCCGCCAGGGTGAAGGACGGCCCCGAGCCGAGATTGATGTCCACCAGCGCCGCCGCCGGCGCACGTTCATCCAGTGCCTCGCGCGCCGCCTCCTCGCTCGGGCAGGGTCCGATCACCTCCGCCCCCGCCCCCTGCAGCGCGCGTGCCGTATCGGTGGCGAGGTAGTAGTCGTCCTCCACTACGAGGATGCGATAGCCGCTCAAGTCTGATTCGCCGGTCATGTCGAGCGCTCCTCCGAACACGGTCGCACGTTGCGGCGCATCGGTTTCCAGAATGCTGGCGCCGTCGCGGAGCGGAAACTCGAGGTGGCATCGCGCCCCCTCCGGACCGATCTCCAGGCGACCGCACCCACCGAGTTCGTAAGGCAGGCGACCCTCGATCAGTTCGCGGCCAAAACCACGGCGAACGGTCGTGCGGCGATCTGTCCGACGGTCGATCCCGGTCTCCGGCGCCGGCACACCGTCTTCGACCCAGTCGAAGCCGAACCAGGATTCGCCCTGCTTCTCGAACACGGTCCAGCGCACCCGCACACAGCCTTCGGGCACCGACAGGGCACCGTATTTCAGGGCATTGGTCGCCAGTTCGTGGACGGCGAGCGTCAGGATCTCCGCGGCCTTCGGCGAGAGTTCGACCTCGGGTCCGGACAGGTCGTACTGGTCGGCGCGCAGGGCCTGGGCATCGATCTCGTCGTGCACGATGGTGGCCGCCGGTACGCCGGCATTGGGAGAGCGGGTCAGCAGGGCCTGGACGCGGGCCAGCGTCAGGAGTCGCCCTCCCACGAGGGAGGCGTAGTCGGAAACGCTTTCCGCCCGCTCGCCCGTGCGGGCGACGATCGAGCGGGTCACCGCCATGATGTTGCGCACGCGGTGCTGCAATTCGGCGAGCAGTACGGACTGGTGTCCGGTCAACAGTTTGGCCTCGGTCATGTCGGAGGACAGGCCACCGATGCGCCGCACCCGGCCCTGCTCGTCGCGTAGGGAAAACAGCGTGCTGCGAATCCAGCGGAAGGCGCCGTCGCTGGGTCGCTTGATACGGAACTCGTTCACGAGGGATTCACCGGCTGCGGCCCGCCTCAGGATACCGAAGGCGCGTGCACGATCGTCCGGGATCATTTGGCCGGCCCAAACCCGGACGTCCTTCCCGAGCGCCGAAGGCTCGATGCCGTAGACCGTGCTCAGCGCCGGACTGACGTACTCCATCTCGAGCGTTTCCGCGTCGCGGATCCAGAGCACGTCGGAAGAGGCTTCGGCGAATTGCCGAAAGCGCTCCTCGCTTTCACGCAGGCGCAGTTCGGCGCGTTTGCTGCGCAGGGCATGCCAGATCGCGGGGGCCAGCGCCTCGACCGCGTCCAGATCCTCCGTCCGGTAACCGCCCTCGCGGTTGCCGAGCCCGATCATCCCCCGCGTCCTGTCACCCTGCTTCAGCGGCACGCCGAGGAAGGCCGTCAGCGGCAAGTGGTCCGCCGGCGTGCCGACGCGATCGGGGTAGGAGGCGGGTTCGTTGACGATGAGGCCCCGGCCATCCCGCAGCACCTGCCCGTAAATGCCGAGCGCCTCGAGCCCCAGCGCCAGCTTGCCCGGCGGAAGGGGGCTTCCCCCCCCGGGAGCGTGGGCGGCAGAGCGGGCCCGGCTGCGGTCGCTGAAGAACAGGCCGTCGAGACGGCCGGTGGTCTCATCGATCTCGCCTATGAAGCCGATGGCGCTGCCGGTCAGCTCCTCGGCGACGTCGAGGGAGATGCGTGCCAGTTCCTGCTCCGAGGAGGCGCCGAGCGTCTCGCTGAAGACGAGGTTGATCGCCTGGAGGACGGCGTTGTTGCGCCGGACACGCTCCTCCGCCTGTCGGCGCTCGGTCACGTCGATCGCAACGCCGACGAAGCGGTCCTCCCCGAGCGGCTGGCCGGAATTGCTGAGCCAGCGGTACTGGCCGTCGGAGCGGCGGACCCGGGCTTCGCGCGTAAAGGGGCGCCGCCGCGTGTAGGCGTCCTCGAAGGCGGCGATGTAGCCGGCGGCGTCCTCCGGGTGCAGGAACTGCTCCCAGTCCCTGCACCCGGAGGACGCGACGCCGAAGAAGTCGAGGTAGTGGTTGTTGAAGAAGAGCGTGCCGCTCGCGTCCACGTCCCAGATCAGCACCGGCGCGGCGTCGGCCATGGTCCGCAGCCGCATGTCGGCCTCGCGCGCCGTCCGTTCCGCGCGGGCCCGCTCGATCGCCGCCCAGATGCGCTCGCCGGTCTCACGGGCCAGCGCGATCTCGGCCTCGGTCCACTCACGCGGCGCCACCATGGACACCGAGAGGACGCCGACCAGTTCGCCGTGCTTGAGCAGCGGGATGCCGATCCAGGCACACACAAGGCCCCGCGCCACCGCGGAACGGTAAGGTTCGGGAACCAGCGGCGACGTGGTCACGTCGGCGAAGGCGATCGGCCGGCCCTGCTTGTACAGGGGGATGCCCCACTCGATAAGGGACATCGGATAGGTGCCGACGAGCGAGAGCCGGTCGCCGCTCACGTAATCCTGGCGGATGATCGCGACGCCCTGGGCCTCGTAGAGTTCGACGTAGTAGGCGTAGTCCACCTTCAGGTGCTCGCCCAGCAATCGGCAGGCCTCGCCTTGGATCGCGGCCGGGTCGGCCAGGGGACGCAGTGCGTCGCTCAGCCGGAGCAGGAAAGCCTGCTGCTCCTCGCGCTCGCGCAGGGCCAGTTCGGCGAGCTTGTACTCGTGGATGTCCTCGCTCGTTCCGTACCAGCGGACGACGCGCCCCGTGGCGTCGCGGCGCGGATAGGCCCGCGAGCGCAGCCAGCGAAACTGCGCGTCGCGCATGCGCACGCGGTGCTGGATGTCGGAGGGCTCGCCCGTGCGGACGCAATGCATCCAGTGCTCGGCGATGCGGTCGGCATCCTCCGGGTGCTGCACCGCCATCCACGTCTCGCCGAGGCCACTGACGCCGGTCCAGTCGCGGAAGCGCGCCGGCGCGAAGTCGACGGCCCCGTCGGCCGAAGCGGTCCATGAAATCTGGGGATTGGACTCGACCGTGTGGCGCAGGTGGTCCTCGCTCTCGCGCAGGGCCCACTCGGCCAGCATCCGATCGGTGGTCTCGAAGGCCGCCAGGTAGAAGCCGGCGACATGGCCAGCCTCGTCCCGCAACGGTGTCCAGCTCGCGGTGAACCAGCCGAAGGGCCGCTCAGGGCGGGACACAACATCCCAGTAACGGTCGGTCGTGTGGCGCGCCTGCCCTTGTAGAAGCCGATCCGCGATCTGCTGCCCTTCCGGCGCGGGCCAGCAATCGAGGAAAGGCCGTCCGAGTGGCGGCGGATCGATCGCCCGGAGGATCTCATGATAATGATCATTATAAAGTAAATTAAGATTCGACCCCCAGGCAATGCCGCCGACATGAGAGGCGCCGAGCATCATCTCGACGACTGTCTTCAAGCTCTGAGGCCAGCCATCGATCAGCCCGAGCGGCGTCCGCGCCCACTCGAATGCGCGAATACGCTCCGCCATTCCTCCGCCACGAGGCCAGTCGATCATCTGTCGTCGCATCTCTTGGCGAAGAAACATGCCTCTTCGCAAAAGTCACTCAGCACAGATTGCTATGGCCTGCCGGAGTCCAAATTATACAATATTCTGATCAGTGCGAGGCGGGAGCCTTCCCACCGGCGCCCGTTCGGGCCACTGCGCGCGTATCGGCGCGGAGCGCCGCAGGGGCCTCCACGCCGCTGCCGTTTCGCGATACGGGAAGGCCGCGGCCTCAAAAGGCCGGCTTCCCCCCAGGGTCCCGGTCGGGACCGGCCCCTCCCGACGGCAGACGAGATCAGTTCTGATGCAAGCCCTCCAGCTTTTCGGCGACCGCGACCTGCGCCTCACCGAAGTCGAGCCGCCGCCCGCGCCGGGACCGGGTGAAGTGCAGATCCGGGTCCGGGCGGTCGGCCTCAACTTCATCGATGTGTGGGGCTTTCGCGGCATGGCCTTCGCCAAGCGCAAGCTGCCGCTCACCGTCGGCGCGGAGGCGGCGGGCGAGGTCGCCGCAATCGGCGAGGGCGTCGAGGGCCTCTCCGTCGGCGATGCGGTGGTGCCCTACGGCGCGCTGACCTGCGGCCGGTGCCGCGCCTGCCGGGAGGGGCGCGACAACCTGTGCGAGGACGTCTCGGGCGTGATGGGCTTCCATCTCGACGGCTTCGCCCGCGAGCGGGTCAACCTGCCCGCCCGCCTCGTGGTGCGGGTGCCGGGGGGCGTCGATCACGTCCAGGCGGCCTGCGCCGGCATCGCCTTCGGCACGGTGCAGCACATGCTGTTCGACAACGCGCGGCTGGAACCGGGCGAGTCAATCCTCGTCCATGCCGGCGGCTCGGGCATCGGCACGGCGGCGATCAAGATGGCCAAGGCGATCGGCTGCACCGTCTACACGACGGTGGGCGACGACACGAAGGGCGAGAAGGCGAAGGCGCTCGGCGCCGATTACGTCGTCAATTACCGCGAGGAACGCTTCGAGGGCGAGGTGCGGCGGCTGACCAAGCGCAAGGGCGTGGACGTGGTTTTCGAGCATGTCGGCGCCGAGACGTGGAACGGCTCGCTGCTCTGCCTGAAGCGCGGCGGACGGCTCGTCACCTGCGGCTCGACCTCGGGCGTCTCGGTGCAGATGAACCTGATGCAGTTGTTCCAGCAGCAATACCGCATCACCGGCTCGTTCGGCTGCCGCATCGCCAACATGAGCCAGAGCCTCGACAAGATGGCCGCCGGCCTCACCCCGGTCATCGACACGGTGCTGCCGCTCGCCGACTTCGCGCAGGGGCTGGAGCGCCTGGAATCGCGAAAGGTGTTCGGGAAAATTCTTGTGACGCTCTGACCCGTTCAGGCGAAGAGGCGGTGGCCGAGGCCGGGGAGGTCGCGAAAGCTGTCCGCCACATGGCCCGCGAGCGCCCGCGCCGCCGGGCCGGCCCCGTCACGCGGACGCATCAACACGTCGTAGCTGCCGAGCGGGGGCAGGGCCGCGATCCGCTGGAAGGGCGGCCGCGCGACGCTCAAGGGGAGCGGCGCCACCGCAAGGTCCGCCTCCACCGCCGCGATCTGACCCTGGCAATGCTCACTCGTATAGGCGACCCGGTAGGGAATGCCCGCCCCATCGAGCGCGTCGAGCGCCGCCGCCCGCCACGTGCAACCGCTCTGGCAGAGCGCGAGCGGCAGGGGTCGGCGCGCCTCGGCGAGGCCGCCGCGCAGGCCGATCCAGACCAGATCTTCGGAGTGGACCACCTGCGCCGAGCGGTTGGACGGGAGATGGCCGGCGTAGAGCACGAGGTCGAGTTCGCCCTCGGCGAGGGCCTCCACCAGAAGGCGGCTCGCATCGAGCCGCACATCCACCTCGACCTGCGGATGGGTGGCGGCGAAGCGGCGCAGCATCGCCGGCAGGGCGAACAGGCCGGAATCGTTGGGTGCGCCGAAGCGCACTCGCCCCTCCATCGGCGGTGCGTCGAAGAAGGCCACGACCTCGTCGTTCAAGGCGAGCAGGCGGCGACCGAGGCCGAGCAGCGCCTCGCCATCCGCCGTCGGCACGACGGCGCGCGGCTGGCGCAGGAACAGCGCCCGGCCCAAGCGCTCCTCCAGGCGCTTGACCTGGAGGCTGATCGCCGAGGGCGTGCGCCCGACCCGCTCAGCCGCACGGGCGAAGGTGCCGGCCTCGCAGATCGTTACGAAGGTGCGGACGAGTTCGAGATCGAGGTTCGACGGATTGAGCGCACTCACGGCGATGATGATCCTGCTGCGTCTCCTGCTTTGCGGTGAGCATCCCTCACCGTTTCCATAAAATCAATTCGTTCGATTCATCGCAAGACACGCCCCATGCTGTCCGCCGCAGAAGGGGAGGCAGAGATGATCGAGCGGTTTGGATGGATCCTGCGGTGGGGGATCGCCCGCCTCATGGCCGCATGGCACCGATACCGGCCGGCGGCCTCGCGCGACGGGCGAGGTAGGGAGGTTGCGGAGGACTTATCCGGTCTCGCCGAGTGGATTCTGGCCGATCTCGGCGTGACGCGGTCCGGCAAGCTGCTCTCCAGCAGCGATGGGCCGCCGCGTCAGCGCAGGCAGACGAGGACGAGGCCGCCGATCATCAGCCCGCAGCCGAGGATGCGCCAGGGGTCGGCGGTGTGCTGGGCGAACCCGGCCCAGCCGAAATGGTCGAGCAGAACCGAGGTCACGATGGCGGCGGTCACGGTGATACCGGTGAAGACGGCGGCACCCAGACGCTCGGCGATGAAGATCGTGGCGAGCACGTAGGTCGCGCCCATCGCCCCGCCGAGCCACGCCCACCACGGCACGCCCGCGAGCCGCTGGCTCCCCGGCCAGCCGATCCCGACGAAGGGCGCGGCCGCAAGATAGACCGCGACATTGGCCGCGGTGACGACGAGCGCCGCGAGGATCGGCTGATCGAGCGCCTTGTTCAGCGAGGCGTTGGCGCCCGCCTGCACCGTGTTGAGAATGCCGGCGATGGCGGCCGCGGCGGCGATGAGAAACGGCATCGTTCGGCTCCGCTGGGGGATCAGGGCCTCACGAAACTTCCGATCTCCGATCGTGTCCCGCGCCGCCGCTCTGCGGCATGATGCCATCCGATCGGCGCCCCGATGACTGTCCGTCAGCGCCGCGGCGTCGGGCGCCAATCCTCGGGCGCCATCTCGAAGCCGGCGAACTCGAAGCCCGGCGAGACCGTGCAGCCGACGAGCGTCCAGGCGCCCAGACTCGTCGCCGTCTGCCAGTGGCCCGCGGGCACCACGATCTGCGGGCGCTGGCCGCGCAGGAGGTCGGGCCCGAGATGGTGGGCGGAGGCGTCGTGGCCGTTGGGGCTCATCGTGATCACCATCGGCGCGCCGGCATGCCAGTGCCAGATCTCGCCCGCATCCACCCGGTGCCAGGCCGAAGTCTCGCCGAGGTCGAGCAGATAGTAGATCGCGGTGCCGACCGAGCGGCCCTCGACCGTACGGGGGTCGCGAAACGTCTCGCGGTAATGTCCGCCTTCCGGGTGAGGCTCCAACCCGAGGGCGTCGATCACCTGCGCGGCCGTCAGCGTATCGCTCATGGCGCTTCTTCCTCCCTCTCGTCGCAGCAGACCAGCCAGCCGCGATAATGCACCAGCAGCCCCAGGAACGGCAGGAACAGGGCCACGTCGAAGCGGAAGCGGCCCTGCGCATCGACACGCTCGCTCGCCTGCGTCGTCGGCCGCAAGAACCGCGGCAGGGGCAGCGGGCCGAGCCGCCAGCCCGTCACCGCCATGTCGAGCCCGTCGGCATGGGCGCTCACCGCCAGATCCATCGCGAACGGGCCGAAATGCTCGCGCACCCGCCCGCTCCCGTCGGGGCCGGCGCGCCGCATCCGGCTGGAAAAGCGGCGGCTCGGGAAATGCCGCGTCCAGCGTTCCGAGCGAGCGTCGAGGTCGGGCTCCATCGTCACGCGGATCGGCCCTCCCTCCAGGGCGGGCGGCAACCGGAACAGCCCGGCGACGAGCGCGATCAGGGGGCCGCGTCCGCGCGCCACCGTGGCCCGGCCGCGAAAGACGCCATCGCCCACCGCGCCGTGCACGGCGCGCAACGGTTCGGGCATCCGCGCGAAGCCGTCCCCGAGCACCTGCTCGAACAGCGGCACGGGGTGATCGAGGTCGCGGCGGGTGCGGATGGCGAGGCGAGCCATCTCGGCCTCGATCGCCGCGAGCGGCAGCACGCCGACGCAGGGGCGGGCGCTGGGCGGGATCGGCGCGGCGGACGGATCGGTGAGCCGGCGGATCGCCGCGAGTGCGGGCAGGGTCGGAACGTACGGTCCGTCGCCGGCCTCGGCGACGAGGCTCCAGATCGCACGGACCGGCCGCCCGGCCGCGTCGATTCCCAGAGCCTCGACGCTCATGCCGCCGCGGTCGCTGCCGAAGCGGTCGAGCCAGCCGGCGATCGCCAGGAAGGGGCGGGCGAAGGGTACGAGCGAGGGCAGCAGCCGCCAGCGCACCGGCAGACTCGCGAGGCTCAGGCCCAGATGCAGCAGGGGCAGTTCGAGCCCGGCGCGGAACAGGGCCGTGCGCAGGGCGGGGAAGCGGACGGGGAGGATATCGAGGTCGGGCGTCTCGCACAGGCTGGCGAAGCGCCGGCCAAGACCCGGCACCGCGATCCGGTCCAGCAGGCCCCAGCCGGGCCGGTTCTGCCACGTGCCGGCCCGCAGCACCCGCACGGGCTGCCCGGCATAGGAGAGGATCGCCCGCATCACCGAGAGGCCGCGCGGCGCCCGGTTGCCCGGCACGATGGCGACCCGCACCGTCTCGACCGTGCGCCAGCCCGCGGTGAGCGCGTCGAGCACCGCATTCGACAGGGCCGGGGTCGAGCTGGCGCCAGTCAGCGCGACGACGCCGTTGGCCCGCGCCGCCGCATCGAGGGCAGGGAAGGCAGCCACGAAGTCGCGACCGTCGGCGAGATCGAGATAGGGCAGGCCGGCCTCGATCGCCGCGCGGGCGAGCACGGGCGCCCCGCCCTGGAACGGGCCGGCGGCATCCACCACGACCGTCGCGCCGAGCGCCCGCAACTGCGCCGCATCCACCTCCGTCGCGTCGAGGCGCACCGCCCGCCCGCGCCCATCCGGCACGGTGCGGGCCTGGGCTTCCGCCTTTGCGACATCGCGGCCGGCGACGATCACGCGGAGATCGGTGGTCGCGGCAAGCCCGGCGACGAGCCGCGCCCCGAAGGCGCCGGCCCCGCCCACCACGAGGATCACGGGTCCGCTCAGGGAATCGCCCCCTGCGGCAAGGCCGAACCCGGCACCCGTGGCGGCGTGAGATTTTGCGGGGCGCCACCGGTCGGGGGCTGCGCCGCCCGGCCTGCAGTCGCGGCATTCGCGGCCGCCCGCGCGGCGGCCTTGGCAGCCTTTTCCGCCTTCTCCGCCTCCGCTGCGACAGCTTCGGGGGTCGGCGCCATGCGGCGGGCCTTCGGCGGCGGCAGGAGCTTGCCCGAGGGCGCGGTGCCGCATTCGCGAAAGCGCAGCTCGGCCAGGGGCTCGCCCGTCTCCGCGTTGATCGGCAGGCTGTCGGGAAGGGCCACGACGGAGGCGTCCCACTGGATCCGCCCCCCGATGGTCCCCTCCAGCGTGGCCGGCGACGCGCCCCGGCGCAGGGACAGCAGATCCGGCCCGTAGGCGGTGGCGACCTTGCCGGCGACCACGACCTGCAGCACGCGGGTCACGTCGGGCGTCAGCGGGCGTAGGGGGTTGTCGATGGTGATGCGGCCGCTGCGGGTCACCCACAAATCGAGGTTCTTCTCGCCCTGATAGCGGACTGCTTGGCCCGGATCGCAGGCGACCGGCGGCGCGGCAAAGTTCATCCCCGTGGACGAGGGGACGGCGGAGGAAATCGGGTTCGCGGCCGGTTCGGCGGGCGGCGTGTCCGCCGATTTCGCGGGCGCGGTCTCGACCGGCGCGGGTTTGGCCTGCGGCTTCGGGCGGGGCTTGGGCCGTATCTTGCGCTTGGGCGCCTCCGGCACCGCCTCGGCGGGCGCCGGGGCTGCCTCGTCCTGTGCCACGCCCCTGGAAACCAGGCCGGGGACGAGCATCATCGAGGCCGCTGCGAGAGCGGCGAGCAGGCCGACCCGCCTCATCGCGCCGCCCGGTCCTTCGCCTCGGAGGGCGGGTGCGGGTCCGGCGCGAGCGTCTGCTTCACCACTTGGTTCTGCTGTTCGAGAAGGTGATCGAGCATCCGGCTATCGAGTTCTTCCGCTTGAAACTTTCGGGGCTCACCGGCCGCGGACCTATCGACCGTTTCACCATCGATGATGGGGCCGTCAATGATGTCGCCATCGCGGATCGGGCCTTCGAGAACGCGCGCATCGAGCACCTGCGCCCCGCGGTCGATCGGACTCGGCTGGGACGGGGTCAGCGCCTTCGCGACGGCGTCGGCATCGTCGGCCCATTCCTCCTCGAGGGGAAGGCGCAGGGGCGGCCGGCGCGGCCCCTTGGAGAGCGTTACCACGAAGACGCAGGCGAGCAGGGTCGCCGCCGCCGCGGCAAGGATCACCAGGGTTTCCATGATCGGGCCGACCCTAGACCGGATCGCGCGCCGTTGCACGCGCGGCCGGCTTCGGCCGTGCCGAGTGAGGTCCGGGATCGGACGCGACGGTTTACGATCGAGGCCACGCGATGACGGCGGCACATCCCTTCCATCCCCCCTCCACGCCCTTCTACCTCCCTTGCCGGAACGGTCCTTGCGTCGCGCGCCGAAGGGTGAGAACCGCGTGGTCGCCGCCATCCGACGGTCACCGGCCGCTCACGCCCAGGAACGCTCGATGCCCCTCGAAGACCCCCATTCCGGCCCGCCGCTTCCCGCGACGCCGACATCCGGGCCCCCGACGGCATCAGCCGCCCCCGCACGGCCCGCGGATCGCGACGTCTCCGGTCGTGACTTGGAGGCCGAGCTGCTTGACCTCGTCGCCCGCACCCGCGAGCAGGCGAGCGAGGATCCGTTCCGCAACCCCGTTCTCGCCGTCACCCTCGCCATCACCCGCCGGCTCGACCGGGACGAGATCGGGGAATCGGATCTCGACGCCCTGCTCGCCACCCTGCGGCGGCGGGCGCTGACGGACCGGGCCGAGCGGCTGCGCGCCTATGTCGGCCTCGACGCCGACGCCGCCACGGGGGAAGCGCCCGCGGTGGAAGTCGCGAACCGGCTCGTGGCGGCGGTGGCACGGGGCTCGGGCGATTTCGACGCGTTTCGCGGGCGCGTCGGCCGCACCGCTTTTGCGGCCGTGTTCACGGCGCACCCCACCTTCGGGATGCCGCGGGCCGTGGCCGAGTTGATCGCGCGGGCCGCCTCGCTCGCCGATGCGGACCGGCGCGCGCCGATCATCGGCGAGGCTGCCGCCCGCTCGACCCGGCCCGATCCGAAGATCAGCCTCGATGACGAATTCGAGCAGGCCTGCGTCGCCGCCAACCATGGCCGCGCGGCGATCGACGCCTTCAATGGTGCGATCCTCGACGCCGCCCGCGCCCGCTGGCCGGACCGCTGGACCGAACTGGTGCCCAAGCCGCTGGCCATCGCGAGCTGGGTCGGCTGCGACACCGACGGCCGCACCGATATCGGCTGGTGGGACACGATGCGCTACCGGCTGATCTCGAAGCGCATGCAGTTCGACCGGCTGATGCGCGACCTGCCGGACGTGCCGGCCACCCGCGTGGTGCGCGAACTGACCGCGGGCGCGCGGGATGCCGTCGAGCGCCAACTCGCGGGCGCGCCGCTGCTCGGCACCAAGCCCTCGCTGGAGGCGGTCCACCGCTTCGCCCTGGCCCTCATCATCGAGCGCGAGCGCGCGCAGACCGATGCCGGGCCGATCCTGGCCGGGCTCGCCGCCGCGATCGGCGCCGCCGAGACCGATGCGGACCGCCGCGCCATCGCCGTACTGCGCTCAGGCATCGCCGCCCACGGCCTGTCGAACGCCCTGCCGCATTTCCGGCTCAACGCCAGCCAGATCCACAACGCGGTGCGCCGGGTCATCGATCTGGAAGGCGAGCCGACCGACGCGGCGCAGCGCCGCTCGCACCTCTCGGCGATCAACACGCTGCTCAACGACGTGCGCCCCGTGCCCGTCGATTTCGGGGCGCTCGCCGCCGAGCGGGCCTCGGCCGCACGGCTGATGATGACGATCACCCAGATCCTCAAGCACGTCGACGGCACCCACCCGGTGCGCTTCCTCATCGCCGAGACCGAGACCGGCTACACCCTGCTCGCCGCACTCTGGCTCGCGCGCCATTACGGCATCTCGGACAAGCTCGAGATCACCCCGCTGTTCGAGACCGCGAGCGCGCTGGAACAGGGCATCCGTGTCCTCGACGATGCCCTGCGCAACCCGCATTGGCGCGCCCACCTCAAGCGGCTCGGCCGGCTCTCGGTCCAGTTCGGCTACTCGGATTCCGGGCGCTATGTCGGCCAGTTGGCGGCCACCTTCTGGATCGAGCGCCTGCGCCTGCGCATCACCGAGCTGATGACGCAGAACGGGCTCTCCGACATCGAACTCGTGATCTTCGACACCCACGGCGAATCGATCGGCCGCGGCGCCCACCCAACGAGTCTACGCGACCGTCTCGCCTATCTCGCGCCGGAGGATTCGCGCCAGCGCAACGCGCGTGCGGGCATCCGGGAGCGGCTCGAATCGAGCTTCCAGGGCTCGGACGGCTACCTGATGTTCGGCTCGCCCGAACTCGCGGGCGCCTCGGTGGCACGCATCGCCGAGCACATCTTCGCCGACGCGCTGACCGAGGACGAGGCCTTCGCCGATTACGCACTCAACGAGGGCAAGGCCGCCACGTCCGGCGCCGACCCGATCTACGAGGAGGCCGATTTCGCCGCCGAGTTCTTCCGGGTCGTGCGCCAGGACATGGAAATCCTGGTCGATGATCGCGGCTACGCGGCACTGCTCGGCACCTTCGGCCCCAGCCTGATCGACCGCACCGGCTCGCGCCCCGTGGCGCGCCAGTCGGATGGCGGCGGGCCGGCCACGATCACCCATCCACGCCAGATGCGGGCGATCCCCAACAACGCGATCCTGCAGCAGCTCGGTTACCTCGCGAACTCGCTGCACGGCGTCGGCCGCGCCGCGCACCGGGCGCCGGAGCTGTTCCGGCATATGCGGACGAACTCGGTACGCTTCTCGCGCGCCTTCCGCCTCGTGCAGCACGCCGCCAGCGTCGGCGATCTCGACGTGATGCGCGCCTATATCGACACGCTCGACCCGGCCGTGTGGCTGGAGCGTGCCCGGCGCACCCGGCGCGACGCCCGGCGCGACGAACTCGTCACCATCGCCGCCGCACTGGAGCGGCTGAACCTCTCGCCCGACCTGCGCCGCCTGTTCGGACGGCTCACTCGCGACGGGCTCTTCCTCCAGGCGGCGGCGCCGGATCTACCCGCGATGTCGACCCGTCTCGCCCTGCTCCACGCGATCCGCCTCGCGCTGATCCACCGGATCTGGTTCCTGGCCGCCCATATTCCGAGCTTCCGGCCGCAGGCCGGGCTGACCCGGGAGGCGCTGCTGGAGCGGTTCCTGCGCCTCGACATCGATGGATGCCTGAAGCTGCTCGACGAGATCTACCCCGTCACCCCCGACCCGACGCTGGGCCTCAACTTCGGCGAGCCGCCGGGCCCGCGCGACGTCGGCACCTACGAGACCGAGCACAACACGCTGTTCGGCCCGATCCGGCGGATGTTCGAGCGGGTGCGGGAGATCTCGGGGATCATCCAGCACGAGGTCGGCGCGTTCGGCTGACCCGCGCGAGAGGTAAGGGGGCTCGCCCCCCTGCCGGCGTCAGTGCTTCATCATGCTCTCGAAGCTCTCGTGGGGCTCGACCTTGCCGGCGAAGCGCGCGAGCCGGCTCAGGCTCGGTTCGGCGAGGCCCCCGGCATTGGCGTAGGTGGCGAGCGCGAAGCTCACCAGCAACTCGGCCTCTTCCAGGGTCATCGCCCGCCCGCTCAGGGTGCTGGCCGCGCCGCGCACCGCGAGGACGGCTTGGCGGAAGGCGGGGTCGTTCTTCAATTCGTCCAGGCGACTCATCGGGCGTCCTCGGGGCCGTACTCGGTGTCGGGTGATCCTGCCGGCAGGGCCGGCCATGCGGATACACGCATGAAACGCCTCCCACCCCGTCCGGTGTCCGGCGGGAGGCAGCCTCGGCGTGCCTCTCAAATCGCCGAGCCACCGACCGTTCCACCGTCGGACCTGACGATGTGGCGGCCGTTCCGTGAGAGACACGCAACGCGGCTTAAGCGAACCACGACCGAACGCAAACATCGCTCGGCCCACGGCGCGGTGCGGTTGTTCTTGCGTCCCCTCGCCATCAGCGCGGGCAGCGATACATTGCTTCTCGATCGTCGGCTTCAGGTCGCGGAGGAGGGGGCACCATGGACGGTATCGGCGCAGGCATCGACCGGGACGAGACCAACGAGCCCGCCTATCTCGATGGGCGCCGGGCCGCCGAGCGGCGCGAGGAGGCGCAGAACAACCCGCATCCCTCGGGGTCGGACGATCACCGCCTCTGGCAGGCGGGCCATGCCTCGGTGACGGCGCCCGACGTCGTCGCCGACAAGGTGGGCGACTTCGCCTGAGACGTCCGGAACCTTCAAGCGGGACAAGCGTCCCCGTCTCGGTCCCCCCCTCGGGCAACCTTCGCTGGACCGTCGTGGCCGGAGAAGTCGGGATCGGCGACGGGGCGTTCTGAAATGGACGCCGACAATCAGCGCGGAGGAGCGGCGATGCGGGTGCTGGAAACGCCGGATGGGCGCTACATCGTCGTGCATGGCCGTCTGTGGCGACGCCATCGGCCCGATCTCGAACCGCTGCAGCGCGACCGGTTGGTCCGTGATCTGATGGATGCCCGCCGCGGGGTGCGCGCCGCCAAGCGCTCCGGCGACGAGGCGGCGCTCGTGAGCGCCCGCGCGGCCGTCGATGCCGCCAAGCACGGGCTCGGCGAGCGCGGCCCGGTCTGGTGGACGGACGGTGCGCCCGACCTCAACCGGCGCATGATCGCCAACACGCCCTATGCCGCTTGGTACACGGCCCTGCCCGCCGCCGTGAAGGCCGAGCACGAGCGTCGGTGAGAACGGGCGGGGGCAGCATTTGCTAAAGCCCCGATGTGCGCGACCGCACAGACGATTTCGAGCGATCGCTCGGGATAGGGCCACTCGCCGCCTCGTGACGCCGATGCGACGGACACAACCGTGTCGCGCGATTGCCAGAGCGTCCCAGTTCTGATTAATTCCAGATAAGAAATGCATTCGAGGCCGTCCTGCGGCCTCCGCATCGTCGCGGCGCAGCGAAACGGCTGTGGCCAGCGGCAGGCACACCTAAGAGCCGGACGGCATCGCCCGTGAAACCGGTCGCCAACGGCACCGCCCACCCGCCTGTCGGGCTTCGGGCCGGTCTCGGTACGGCATCCCTGGGGAACGGTAGATCGATCCGGCCGCCGGGCGGGCATTCCCTCCGCTCGCGCGCCCTCCCTTCTGAAACGGCAGATGGCAACGATGATAAAACTCACGGTCAACGGAGCCGAACGCAGCTTCGACGGCGATCCCGAGATGCCGTTGCTCTGGTACCTGCGCGACGAACTCGGCCTCACCGGCACCAAGTTCGGCTGCGGCATCGCCCAGTGCGGCGCCTGCACGGTCCATCTCGGCGGCACCGCCGCGCGGTCCTGCATCACGCCGATCTCCGCGGCGGAAGGTCAGGCGATCACGACGATCGAGGGGCTCTCGCCCGACGGCAACCACCCGGTCCAGGTGGCGTGGCGTGACCTCAACGTCGCCCAGTGCGGCTACTGCCAGACCGGCCAGATCATGCAGGCGGCGTCCCTCCTCAAGGACTCGCCGAAGCCGACCGATCAGCAGATCGACGAGAACATGAGCGGCAACATCTGCCGCTGCGGCACCTATCCGCGCATCCGCGCCGCGATCCATCAGGCTGCCGGTCAGGCGCCCGCTTCCAAGGGAGACAGCCTGTGATCCACGAAGCAAAACTGATGGCCGAACTCGCCGCCTCCCAGAACGCCGCCGGCCCGGTCCGGATCGACAATGTCAGCCGCCGCGGCATCCTCGGCGGCATGGGCGCCCTCGTGCTCGCCCTCTCGCTCCCCGATCGCGCCAAGGCCGACGAAGGCCAGACCGAGGAGCAGAAGGCGAAGAAGTTCGGCGCCGACGGCATGCCCAACGGCTGGCGCGACGATCCGAAGGTCTTCGTCGCCATCGCCAAGGACGGCACCGTCACCGTCACCAACCACCGCTCCGAGATGGGCCAGGGCGTTCGCACCTCGATCGCCTTCACCGTCGCCGACGAGCTGGAGGCCGACTGGTCGAAGGTGAAGGTGGTCCAGGCCTGGGGTGAGGAGACTCATTTCGGCAACCAGGACACCGACGGCTCGCGCTCGCTCCGCCACTTCTTCCAGCATTTCCGTCATGCGGGTGCAGCCGCCCGGCTGATGCTGATCCAGGCCGCCGCCAAGCAATGGGGCGTGCCCGCGGGTGAGGTGAAGGCCGAGAACCACGTCCTGACCCACGCCAAGTCGGGCCGTACGCTCGGCTATGGCGACGTCGCCGAGGCGGCAGCCAGCCTGCCGGTGCCGGCCCGCGAGAGCGTTCAGCTCAAGAAGCCCGAGGCCTTCCGCTACATCGGCAAGGGCAAGATCGGCCTCATCGACAACCGCGACATCACCACCGGCAAGGCGATCTACGCCCTCGACGTGAAACTCGACGGCATGCTCTACGCCGTCGTCGCGCGACCCGCCGTCTATGGCGGCAAGGTCGTCTCATTCGACGACACCGAGGCCAAGAAGGTCCCGGGCGTCGTGAAAATCATCAAGATCGAGGGCGGTGAGATCCCGTCCGAGTTCATGCCGCTCGGCGGCATCGCGGTGATCGCCAAGAACACCTGGGCGGCGATGAAGGGCCGCGAGGCCCTCAAGATTACCTGGGATGACGGCCCGAACGCGTCCTACGACACCACTGCCTTCCGCAAGGAACTCGAAGCCGCCGCGCGGAAACCCGGCAAGGTCGTGCGGGTCGCGGGCGACGTCGATGGGGCGATGAAGACCGCCAAGGCGAAGTTCGAGGCGGAGTACTTCGTGCCCCACCTAGCCCAGGCGCCGATGGAGCCGCCGGCCGCGGTCGCCCGCATCAAGGATGGCGCCTGCGAGATCTGGGCCTGCACGCAAGGGCCTCAGGCCGCCCATGACCGGGTGGTGAAGCGTCTCAACCTGCCCGCCGACAAGGTGCGGGTGAACGTGACGCTGCTCGGCGGCGGGTTCGGCCGGAAGTCGAAGCCCGACTACGTGGTCGAGGCGGCGCTTTGCTCGCAGGCCATGGACGGCCAGCCGGTCAAGTTGGTCTGGACCCGCGAGGACGACATCCAGCACAGCTACTACCACACCATCTCGGTCGAGCGGATCGAGGCGGGCGTCGACGAGAAGGGCATGCCGGTGGCGTGGCTCCACCGCTCGGTGGCGCCGACGATCGGCTCGATCTTCGCGCCCGATCCCAAGCACGAGCTGCCGTTCGAGCTCGGCATGGGCCTCGTCAACAACCCGCTCGCCCTGAAGAACCTGCGGTTCGAGAACCCGGAAGCCTCCGCCCATACCCGGATCGGCTGGTTCCGCTCGGTCTCGAACATCCCGCACGCCTTCGCGATCCAGTCCTTCGTGGCCGAACTCGCGCACGCGGCGGGCCGCGACCCGAAGGATTACCTTCTCGACCTCATCGGCCCCGCCCGGAAGATCGACCCGACCGAGATCGGCGACGTCTGGAACTACGGCGAGGATCCCAAGCGCTACCCCGTCGATACCGGCCGCCTGCGCCGCGTCATCGAGATGGTAGCCGACGGCACCAAGTGGGGCCGCAGGCTGGAGAAGGGCCGGGGCCTCGGCATCGCCGGCCACTACAGCTTCGTGACCTACACCGCGGTCGCGGCCGAGGTGGAGGTCGATGACAAGGGTCAGGTGAAGGTCCACACCATCGACATCGCCGTCGATTGCGGGCCGCAGGTGAACCCGGAGCGCGTCCGCTCGCAGATGGAAGGCGCGGTGGTCATGGGAATGGGCCTCGCGCTCACCTCGAAGATCACCTTCAAGAACGGCCGGGCCGAGCAATCCAACTACGACGGCTACGAGGTTCTGCGCATCGACGCCGCCCCGAAGGTGGTGCGCGTGCATCTCGTGCCCTCCAACGACTACTGCAGCCCGCTCGGCGGCGTCGGCGAGCCGGGTGTTCCCCCGGTCGCGCCGGCCATCGCCAACGCGGTCTTCGCCGCCACCGGACGCCGGGTGCGCGAGCTGCCGCTGCGCGACCAGCTCAGCTCCTGAGGTCGCCGGCCGACGCCCTTCCCCTTCACCGGGGAGGGCGTCGGCCCACATTCGAGGCGTCCGAGTGTTGGCGTAACCGGCAACCCTGGGACGCCTCGCGACTTTCACAGGCATCTGTGTTGCACGAGGACCCACGCTTCATGACATCCACCGCCCGCCTCACCCTCGGCCTGTCGCTGGCCGGAATCCTGTTGGCCGGCCCGGTGCTCGCGTCCCCCTGCTCGGACAAGATCGCGTCGCTGAACAGCCGGGCGAAGTCCGAGGCCTCGGATTCGATCTCCGCCTCGTCGAGCGGCAAGTCCGTCGCCGCCCAGCGCGAGGGCGAGGGACAGACCGGCACCGGCGGTCAGACCGATAAGGGCACCGCGCCTCCAGAGAAATCCGCCGAGGCGGGAAAGGGCGCCGAGCAGGCGCAACAGGCTCGCGTGGCCATGGAAGAAGCCCTGACAGCCGACAAGAAGGGCGACACCGCGGGCTGCGAGTCGGCCATCGCCCGCGCGGAAAAGCTCCTCAACGCCAAGCCCTGAGCCGGAAGCGGAACGCGTCGCGTTCGTGAAATTCAACGATGGTTGCGGAGGGAGGGCGCGGACCGATCGTGCCTTTCCCCTCTCGTATCTCCTTCCCTCTTTTTCTGCGCACCCACCCTTCTCACATTGCCGACACCGTCTTCTGCGATCGCGCATCGTTCGCGCGCGTGAGCCCCGATTTCGGGAACCCTGAGACGACCGTATGACCGAGATTTCACCGGAGGTACTGGACCTCCGGTTGCGCCAGCAGGCGATCCTATCCGATTTCGGCGTCGAGGCCCTGCGCGCCACCGAACTGCTGCCGTTGCTGCAGCGGGCGACCGAACTGTGCGCCGAGGGCATCGGGGCGCAGTTCTGCAAGGCGCTCGAATATCAGCCGACGCAGGACATGCTCCTCGTCTGTGCCGGCGTCGGTTGGGAGCCGGACTGCATCGGACGGGCGGTCGTCGGTGCCGACCTCGCCTCCCCCGCGGGCTATGCCCTGAAGACCGGCCGCCCCGTTATCTCCAACCATCTGGAGAACGAGACCCGCTTCCGTACGCCGGAACTGATGGCGAGACACGGCATCCGCCGGGCGGTGAACGTGCTCATCACCAACCGCGAGGGCCATTACGGCGTCCTCGAGGTGGACGACACCCGCGAGGGCATGTTCGGCCCCGCCGACATCGCCTTCATGCAGGGCTTTGCCAATCTGCTCGGCAGCGCGATCGAGCGTCAGCGCTCGGAGGCACAGCTCAAGGTCGCGCTCGAAAGGCAGGACCTGCTGAGCCGCGAGATGAGCCACCGGGTCAAGAACAGCCTTGCCGTCGTGGCGGGGCTTCTCGCGCTCCAGGCCCGCGGCACCGACAACGACGATGTGAAAAGCGCCCTTGCCGACGCGCGCGCCCGCGTCGAGGCGGTGGCTCAGGTCCATGACCAGCTCTGGCGCCAGCCGGACCTGACGCGCATCGACGTCGCCGGCTTCCTCGAAGCCTTATGCGAAAAGCTCACGGAGACGGCGGGCGCCCATGCCTTGATCTGTCACGCTGAGACCGTGACCATGCCGGCCGATCTCGCGATTCCGCTTGGCTTGTTTGTCAACGAACTCGTGACCAACGCGATCAAGTACGCCTATCCCGACGGGCACGGCGAAATCCGCGTCGAGGCGGTGATGCGCGCGGATGGCGGGCTCACCGTCTCGGTCTGTGACGACGGCATCGGGCTGCCGCCGGGCTTCGACCCGCTCAAAACCCGCGCGAGCCTCGGGATGCGTGTCGTCAGCAATCTTTCCCGACAGCTCGACGGCATCCTGACGCTGAAGCCGGGCAAGGGCGCTCAATTCGAACTGCGGATGGCCCCGCGCGGGTGAACCGGATTCGGCGGCATGGCCGCCCCCGGCTCCGTCTTCGAGGATCAGTTGCCCCCGCCGCTTCCGCCGCCGCCGCTGCCCTGCGGCACCGCGCGCGAGGGCTGGTTGGCATTGCCGCCGGCGGCCGAATCGGTCTGCACCGTGTCTGCCCCGGTGCTTCCGCGTGGGATGGTGACGTTCGAGTCGGCACCTGTATTGTTCTGGCCGCCGGTGACCGGTGCGCCGGACTGGGGTGCCGTCGGCGCCGTGGTCTGGGCGAAGGCCGGTCCGGCAAAGGCCAGCGTCGCGGCCAGGATCAGGGTTCGCATCAAGTCCTCACGTATCGAGTGATGTGATCGCCGCTTGGGTGCCCGTCGAACAGGCCGGCGCTGGGTCTGTGATGGAGGAACCACACAAACGGAGGATGGGTCCGAGAAGATCGTGCGGCCAAAGCGCCTTCGCCGTTCGACAGGATCGCCGCCCGACCGTAACCAAGACGCGAAGCACGGGAGAAGCAAAGTGAAACGCCGCACGAATACGCTTGCCGAGTGCCGGTGGATGCATCCAAAGCGTGGACGCGCCGGCCTTGCCGCCGTGCTGTTCCTTGCGGCGCACCTTCTGCCGACGGGGCAGGCTTCCGCGCAGGAGACCGGCCGCTCCTCCGGCGATTGGCCGGCCTTCGGGCGCGATGCCGGCAACACGCATCATTCGCCGCTGGCGCAGATCGATCGCGGCAATGTCGGCCGCCTGCGCCCGGCCTGGATCTTCCAGACCGGCGTCACCGGCTATTTTCAAGCCGAGCCGGTGGTGATCGAGGGCGTGATGTACGTCTCGACCACGGGCAACCACGTCGCGGCGCTGGACGCGAAATCCGGCAAGACGCTGTGGACCTACACCCACAAGGCGCGCACGGAAAAGATCTTCGGGCCGCCCTCGAACCGGGGCGTGGCGGTCGCGGGCGGCCTCGTCTTCGAGGCGACCATGGACGGGCGCGTCATCGCGTTCGACGCGAAGACCGGCCGGTTGGTCTGGGATCGCGAGGCGGTGCGGCCGGAGGAGGGCGAAACCGAGACCGCCTCGGCGCTCGCGGCGAGCCTTGGCGACAAGCCGGTCCAGGGTTCGAGCCGCCTCGGCTTCAAGATGCCGCCGCTGGTCGCCGACGGCCTCGTCATCGTCGGGGTGACGGGAGCGGGCTACGGCCTCCATGTCGAGGATGAGAAGGGCGGGCTCGACGGCGGCGCGGTGGTCGGGATCGAGGGCGGCTACGGCCGGCGCGGCTGGCTCGCCGCCTACGACGCGAAGACCGGCGAGGAGCGCTGGCGCTGGTACGTCACCAAAGCCGACGGCTGGGAGGGCGGCTTCGTCGAGAAGACGCCGGACGGCCTCCCGCTCCATCGCGACATCGCCGCGGAGAAGGCCGCAGCCCCCGAGCACCGGGAAGCGTGGAAGGTCGGCGGCGGCTCGCTCTGGATGACGCCGGCCTACGACGCCGATCTCGGCCTGATCTATCTCGGCACCGGCAACCCCGCGCCGCAGAATTTCGGTCTGACGCGCCCCGGCGACAACCTCTACACGATGAGCCTCGTGGCGCTCGACGTGAAGACCGGTAGCTTGCGCTGGCACTTCCAGCAGGTGCCGCACGAGCAGTGGGGCTACGACGTGGCGAGCCCGCCCTTCCTGCTCGACTACCCCGGCGAGACAGGCCCGGTGAAGGCGGTGGCGCAGGCGAGCAAGCTCGGCTGGATCTACGTCCACGACCGCGCCGATGGGCGGCTCATCGCCAAATCCGCCCCGCTCATCACCCACAAGAATCTGTTCGTGCCCCCGAGCCCCGAGGGGACGGTGGTCAGTCCCGGCCCCCTCGGAGCGGTCTCCTGGCATCCGGTGGCCTATGATGCGGGCAGCGGGCTCGCCTTCGCGCAGGTGCGGCACGGGGCGGCGACCTACACGGTGAAGACCGCGCCGGCCGCGGGCGGACGCGGCGAGATCCGCTACACCGAGACGGGCGAGGCCAAGGGCGAGCCGGCCTTCTCGACCCTGACCGCGGTCGATCTCTCGAAGAGCGGGGCGGTGGCGTGGTCGCACAAGGCTGGAAGCCGGCTCTCCGGCGGAACCCTCGCCACCGCGGGCGGCCTCGTCTTCTCAGGGGAGGAGGACGGGCATCTCGACGCGCACGACGCGAAGACCGGCGAGATTCTGTGGCGCTTCCAGTGCGGGGCGGGCATCGGCGGACCGCCGGTCACCTACGCGATCGAGGGCCGCCAATACGTGGCGGTCGCCGCGGGCGGCGCCTCCTTCACCAAGGGGTCCGGCTTCGGCACGGGCGACGCGCTCGTGGTGTTCGCGCTGCCCGAGTAGCGAGGCCCCGCCTCACTCGGCCGCGTCGGACTCTTCATCCCCGTCCGCCGGCTCGTGCCCGTCCGCTTCGTCCTCCGGCGTCTCGTCGGATGCGGGGCGGGGTGTTCCGGCCGCGTAGAAATCGCCCCGGCGCACCGCTTCGCCGCTGTTGGCCATCACGCTGAGATAGGTGTTGAGCGTGTTGGGCGCGACATCGGGCAGGCGCCGCGCGATCTCGGCATGCGACAGGCCCTGCGGCCCGGCCTCCTCCAGGAGAGCTTTCAGCCGCCCCTTGGCCGAGTTGGCCCGCGGGCCGCGGCTGCCCCGGCCGCCGCCGCGCACCGAACGCGCTTCACCCGGAAACGCCGGTGCGACCGCGCCGCGCCCGCTCGCCACCGCCTCCAAGGGGCCGCCCTCCACGATGGAAGCGAGCGACTTTTCCGCGATCCGGAGCTTGGTCAGCTCCGCGGAGACGCGGTCGTACTCAGTTTGGAGATCGGTCATCCGCTGCCGGACATCGGCCAGGGCCTTGGCCAGCGTATCGCCTTCGGACATGACGGGAGCTCTCAACCCATGCGGGACGCAATGGGGCCTACAGCCACAAGTCGTCCTCTCTCGTCAACAGGATGGGGTTCGCAAATCGGTACCTTAGCGGGCCTTCAGCCGCCGGAAGGGCGGGTCGGCGGCGGCAGGAGCTTACCCGATTGGTAATCCATCGGATGCGGCCTCGGCGGCGGCGCGTCCGGATTCTTCTGCCAGCCCTTCCGGCCCTCGGCGAGGCCGAACTCGACGAAATGCACGAGCGGATTGCAGCCGCTCTCGCGCACGTCCGGGTTGGCCTTCAGGTAGCCTTCGCTGCTGAAACCGGCGCTCGGGTCACGCCCCTCGCGCCAACCGTAATGGATGTAATGGACCAGCGGCCCCTGCGGAAACCCGCGCACATCCGGATACCAGTACAGGTAATAGATCGGATCGAAACCCGGGAGCGGGACGCGGACGATCGACGGCGGCGCTCGCCGCGTCGTCAGGGCCGACAGACTCGGCTTCTTCAGAAACTTCTTCACCGCGCGCACGGATCTCAACGACTCTCTTGGACAGGTGATCTCTCATCGGCGGATTGCGCCGGCCTGTCCAGTACCGGCGGGCGACATCGGGCACGCAGAGCAGTTCGACGCGCGGCCGCGCCTTCCGCTGATGTCACGGCACGTGTCCCGCTTCATGCGGATCGGTCAACAAGAACCAAGTAGACCACGCCGAACAAACCGGGCAAAAGTGGCAAATCGCGCAGAGAACGCGAGAGGTTTGGAGGCGTGGTGATGCGGCGGGTCGTCCTGCCCGTGGGGCTGGCGCTCGGCGCGGGTGCGCTTGGCGCACTTGGCGCGCTCACGCTGACAGAAGCCGGCATCGGCCTGCGCGTGAAGGCCGGCCCCGTCCTCTCGGACCTGCATCATCGTTTTTCCGGAGTGCCGGCGCCTGCCGCCCATCAGCCGCCGGCCGAACCGGGCCCCCCGCCGTCGCGGGTTGCGGTGGAAGGCGGCCAGGCCGTCGTTCGGCTGTCCGATGCGGAGCAGGCGCGGATCGGCGTCGCCACAGCGCGGCACAAGCGGATGCCCCACCGCATCGAGGTCCAGGCTTTCGGTTCGGTCCTCGACCTCGCGCGGGTGACGGAACTCACCAACAGCTACGCGAGCGCCAGGGCGCAGTTGCAGACGGCCGAAGCCAAGGCGGAAGTCTCGCGCGCCGCCTACACCCGGGCGCGCAGCCTCGGCCAGTACGCGACGCAGGTGCAGCTGGAGACGGCCGAGGGTACCTTCCGCACCGATGAGGCGGCGCTCGCCGCGGCGCAGTCGCAGGTCCGGACGCTCGCGGCCACGGCGCAACAGGAATGGGGTACGGTGATCGGGCGGGCGATCATCGAGCGTTCGCCCGTCATCACCCGGCTGATCGAGCGCACCGATTTCCTGGTGCAAGTGACACTGCCGCCGGGCGAGACCCTGAAAGCACCGCCCGGCACGGCCCATGCCGAGGTGCCGCCGCAGAGCGAGCGCGTGGCGCTGCGCTACGTCTCGCCCGCGACCCGAACCGACCAGCGCATCCAGGGCGTCAGCTACTTCTACACCGTGGCCGGCGACAGCGGGCTCCTGCCGGGCATGAGCACGCTCGCCTTCCTTACTTCGGAGCGCGAGACGACGGGCATCGCCGTGCCGGAAAGCGCCGTAGTGCACTGGCAGGGCGGCGCCTGGATCTACCGGAGCGTCGGCGACGACGCCTTTGCGCGCCATCCCCTCCGGGCCGACGCACCGATCTCGGCCGATGCCTACGTCGTGGACGATCTCGGCCCGGAGGCGGAGATCGTCGTGACCGGGCCGCAGGCCGTCCTCTCCGAGGAATTGAAGGGGCAGATCCAGTCCTCGGATGCGGACGACGATTGAGCATGCTCGACCAACGGCCCGCACGCGGACCGGCGCGCGACGATCCGCCGGCGCTTGCCCCTGCGCCCGTTGCATCGGGCCCTCAGGCCGCCCTGGTCGCCTTCGCAGTGCGCCGGCCCGGCATCGTCCTGGCGCTGGTCCTGGCGCTTGCCGTCTACGGCATCGTCGCCTTGGGTTCGGCCAAGTACGACGTCTTCCCGGAATTCGCCCCGCCGACGGTCACGGTGCAGACCGAGGCGCCCGGCCTCAACCCCGAGCAGGTCGAGACCCTGGTGACGCAGACGCTGGAGGTCGCGATCGGCGGCCTGCCGGGTCTGGCGACGATGCGCTCGAACTCGATCCAGGGCCTGTCGGTCATCACCGCCACCTTCGCCTCCGGCAGCGACATCTACCGGGCGCGCCAGCTGGTGAACGAGCGTCTGGCCTCCATCACCGCGCGGTTGCCGCAGGGCGTGCTGCCCCCCACCATGACGGCGCTGACCTCCTCGACGAGTTCGGTGCTCCTCATCGGCCTGACCTCCCCGACGCAGTCGCTGATGGAGCTGCGCACGGTCGCCGATTGGCGTCTGCGCCTGCGCCTGCTCGCGGCCCCCGGCGTCGGCGAGGTTCTGGTCTATGGCGGCGACCTGCGTTCGATCCGCATCCAGGTCCGGCCGCAGGATCTGGTGCGCTTCCGCATCGGCCTCAACGACGTGCTCTCCGCCGGCCGCAAGGCGACGGGCGTGCGCGGGGCCGGCTTCGTCGATACCGTCAACCAGCGCATCACCCTGCAGACCGAGGGGCAATCCCTGACCCCGGAGGCCGTGGCGCGCACCGTGCTCATCAACGAGGGCGGGGCGAGCGTGGTGCTCGGCGACGTCGCCGACGTCGCGGTGGCGCCGGAGCCGGCGATCAGCGCGGCCCTCGTCGATGGCAAGCCGGGCGTGCTGCTGATGGTCGGCGCGCAATACGGCGCCAACACCCTCGACGTGACGGCGCAGGTCGAGGCGGCGCTCGCCGAGATGCGCCCCGGGCTGGAGCGCGACGGCATCAGCTTACGCACCGACCTGTTCCGTCCGGCGAGCTTCGTCACGCAGGCCACCGACAACGTGGTCCAGACGCTGGCGCTCGGCGGCATCCTCGTCGTCGTGGTGCTGTTCGTCTTTCTGGCCGATTGGCGTACGGCGCTCATCAGCGCCACGGCAATCCCGCTCTCGCTGATCGGCGCGGTACTGATGCTCGGCCTGTTCGGCCAGAGCCTCAACACCATGACGCTGGGCGGCCTCGCCATCGCCATCGGCGAGGTCGTGGACGACGCGGTGATCGGCGTCGAGAACGTCATGCGCCGCCTGCGCGAGAACCGCCGCGCCGCCGTGCCTTCGAACGGCGCACGGGTGGTGCTCGATGCGATCCTGGAAGTGCGCGTCTCGGTCGCCTACGCCACCTTCGCGGTGCTGCTGGTGTTCCTGCCGGTGCTGGCGCTGACCGGCGTGCCCGGCCGGCTGTTCGGCCCGCTGGCGCTGGCCTACATCCTCGCCGTGCTGACCTCGCTTGCCGTGGCGCTGACGGTCACGCCCGCGCTCGCGCGTCTGCTGCTCGCCGGGCGCACGAACCTGGCAAGCCGCGAGCCGCCGGTGATCCGGCATGTGCGCGGCGTCTATGTCCGCGGACTCGCCCGGCTCGACCGTCACCCGCGCCTCGTCTTCGGCATCAGCCTTGCCCTGACCCTCGCAGCGGCCCTGCCGGTGCCGTTCTTCGGCGGCGTGTTCCTGCCGGACCTCAAGGAGGGGCACCTCATCCTGCACATGGCCTCGGCGCCCGGCACCTCCCTTCAGGAGACGCTGAGGCTCGGCGAGCGCATCACGGCGGGGTTGAAGACGGTGCCCGGCGTGCGCGCCGTGGCCCAGCAGGTCGGGCGCGCCGAGGCGGGCTACGATCTCGGCGGCACGCATGACAGCGAGATCCATATCGATCTCGAACCGGGCCTCGACGGCGAGGGGCAAGAGCGGGCCGAGGCCGGCATCCGCGCGCTGATGGCGGCCACGCCCGGCGCGAGCTTCTCGCTCAAGACCTTCCTGACCGAGCGCATTGAGGAGGTCGTCTCAGGGTTCACTGCGCCGGTCGTGGTCAGCATCACCGGCACGAATCTCGACCGGATCGAGGCCACCGCCCGCGACGTGGCGCGCGAACTCTCCGAGGTGCGCGGCGCGGCCGACGTCCAGCTCAAGTCGCCGCCGGGCCTGCCGCAGGTGAATGTGAGCCTGCGCCCGACCGACCTGCGCCACTGGGGCCTCGACGCGATCGAAGTCCTGGAGATCGTGCGCACCGCGTATCAGGGCGACATCGTCGGCCAAGCCTACGAAGGCAACGCCGTGTTCAACGTCGTCGTGGTGCTCGAACCGGCCGCGCGCGCCCGCCTCTCGACGCTCGGCCACCTGCCGCTGCGCACGCCGAGCGGCAGCTATATTCGCCTCGCCCAGGTGGCCGACATCTACGAGACCGCCGGACGCTACGCTGTCGGCCATATCGGCGCGCAGCGGGTGCGGGTGGTGACGGCGAACGTGGAGGGGCGCGACGTCGCCTCCTTCACCGAGGCCGCGAAACGGAAGATCGCCCGTGAGGTCGCGCAGCCCTCGGGCATCGATATCGGCTTCGGGGGGGCAGCCGAGACGCAGGCGAAAGCGCGGCGCGAACTCGCGCTCTACGCAGGGCTCGCCGGCCTCGGGATCGTGCTCCTGCTCCTCGTCGTGACGGGCTCGCTGACCAATCTCGCTCTCGTCCTCGTCAACCTGCCCTTCGCCTTCGTTGGCGGCGTGCTGGCGGTGGCGCTGAGCGGGGCCGTGATCTCGCTGGGCTCGATCGTCGGCTTCGTGACCCTGTTCGGCATCTCGCTGCGCAATACGATCATGATGGTCGCGCATTACGAGCATCTGGTGCTGCTGGAAGGACGCCCCTGGAACCTCGCGGCCGCCATCGAGGGCGCTGCCGACCGCCTCGTGCCGATCCTGATGACGTCCCTCGTTACCGGTCTCGGCCTGCTGCCGCTGGCGCTTGGTGCGGGTGAACCCGGCCGCGAGATCGAAGGCCCAATGGCTCTGGTCATCCTCGGCGGCCTTGCGACCTCGACGGTACTCACCCTCGCGGTGCTGCCGATGCTGGCCCTGCGCTTCGCCCGGTTCAGCCCCGCGGAGAGCGGGCTGTGACCGTCGGATCGGATGCGAGATTCCGCTTATCATCCTGACGCGGCGTCGGCCCGCGGGCTCGTCGCCGACCCGTCAAAACGTCTCCGGCGCCGTATGGCGCCGGAGGGTCATCGGTTCCGTCCGTGCGTCCCACGAGGCCGGCTCAGAAGGCGGCCTGACGGGTTCTCATCCGATCGGCGGGGGTATCGATCCACTGGACCGAGCCGGGGAGGGCAAAGCCGCCCTGGCGGTGGACTGAGAGGTCGCTGGTGGCCAGACCCTGAGTTTCCAGGGTCAGCGCGCCGACCGTCTTGACGTTGTGGGTGCCGCCGGTCTCGTCGGCACGGGCGGATGCCGTGGCGAGAGCGGTGAAGGCCAGAGCGGCAGTGGTGAGCGAGAGAAGGGTCTTGGACATCGAGGTCAGCCTCATGTTCGGCGGCGGGCTCCCCGTCGCTTCGTGAGACTGTATGTGCTGGGTCACGCCCCATGAATCAAATGGATCAATTTCATAATGCGCATCGATCACGTGCATCTTGCCCGCCTCGACCTCAACCTGCTCGTCGCCCTCGACGCGCTGCTGACGGAGCGGAGCGTGACCCGTGCCGCCGGGCGGATCGGCATCAGTCAGTCAGCGATGAGCCATGCCCTGGCGCGACTGCGCAGCGCCTTCTCGGATGAGCTGCTGACGCGGGGGCCTGACGGCATGCGGCCGACGCCGCGCGCGCTGGCGCTCCTGGGGCCGGTGCAGGCGGCGCTCTCGCAGATCCAGCAGATCACGGCGCCGCCCGACGCCTTCGATCCGGCGACAGCCGACATCACCTTCACCCTCGGCATCCCGGACTCGACCGAAGTGCTTCTGATGCCGACCCTCATCGCACATCTCCAGGCGGTGGCGCCGGGGGTGAAGCTCCTGCTGCACACGGTCGATCGGCACCGCATCCTGGATGACCTCGATACGGGGCGGGTCGATCTCGGCATCGGCGTGTTCGAGCAGGGCCAGACGCACCACAAGCGCCGCATCCTCAACAAAGAGAGCTACCTCTGCATCTTTAACGCCGAGCTGGTCGGGGTGACGGCACCGATCTCGCTCGACGACTACGTGCGGCTTCCCCACCTGCTCACGAGCCTCGTCGAGAGCGCCCACGGCGTGGTCGACGACGCGCTCGCCAAGATCGGCCGCAAACGCGTCATCGCGCTGACCTCGCCCCGGTTCTCGGTGATGCCCTTCGTGGTGCGGCAGGCCCCCGTCATCGCGACGATGCATTCCCGGCTCGCGCGCTTCTTCGCCGAGAGCATGGGCCTCACCGTGAGCCCGGCGCCGATCGCGCTGCCGGACGTCTCCATCTCGATGATCTGGCACACGTCCAACGACGCCATCCCCAGCCAGCGCTGGCTCCGGGACACCATCGTCAGGCTTCGAAAATCCGACCTGCGGTCGCCGACGGACGGATCCGAGCCGTGAACCGGCATCACGGCGTCGGCAACGGAGCGGTTGCGAGCATCACGGCGGAAAGAAAGGGAAAGTGCGAGACGGCCTCGTCCACCAGACGGAACGCGGTCTCGGCAATGAATGGTCGGAGTGGCCGGACTTGAACCGACGCCCCCCTGTCCCTCAGACAGGCCTTTGATGCTGAAAATAAAAGCTACTTCGGCAAAAGACCGAATATTAGCCGCTAGAGTGATCAGTGGCTTAGACGGGGTTTGCAAAGCGGATTTGGCCCGCAAAGTTGCGCGCGGTAGGGTCCGCGCATGCCTGATCCGAACCCCACCGTCTGCGAACTCTTCAAGGCCAAGGCCGTCACCGACGAGCAGGTGATCGCCGCGGTTGAGGCTTCGGTAAGCGCTGCCCTGCGCTCACATGGCGATGCCCCAAGCTTCGATGGCCGCTATCGCCTGGATGGCTTTTTTGATGTTGCTGCCGTCCACGCCATGCAGGATCAGGCCCGATAGCGCGCACAAAAAATGCCCCGAGGCCGAAGCCCCGGGGCGGTGAGTTGACGGGTGTTAACGGCGGGGATCAGTCGGCCCGGCGCCCCGTGATCGCCTGGAGCATCTCCCGGCGGGTCGCGGCCATCTCCTCGCGCATCAAGGTTACGAGGTCGTCGATGCGGCGCTCCATTCGGGTGATGACATCGCCGGTGACATAGGTTCGAGCGACCTCGACCTTGAAGTTTTGCAGGGCCTCGTTCTGCGCCGCGACCTGGATCTTCACCGCCGCCATGTCGATGGTGAGCGGGGACACGGCGGCTGCGGTCCCACCCTTCACCTTGCTGGCGAGCCAATCGACGCCCTTCAGGAGCGTGACGACGAACAGGGCGAACGCGATCACCTGCACCCATGTGATCGGACCGGGCGCGAGGAACGAGGTGTCCATCGGATCAGGCCTCCCGCAGGCGAGCGGCGCCGGCGCGGGCCAACGTCGTGAGCGGCGAGGAGACGAAGAAGGCCGTCAGGATCACGGCCTCGATCGGCACGTACTCTGGCGGCAGCGGCTCGATGGGCCAGCCAAGGGCGAAGGTCTTCGAGAGACAGATCGCCCCGAAATGGATCGCGGGCGGGATGCCGATTCCGTAGATCAGTCCCTTGAAGGCGGGCGCGATCGCCGCTTTCGCCTGATTGGCCGCAATCTCAGCCTGGACAACCTGCACCGCCACGTCGCGTTGGGTGTTTTGGCCGTTCTCCAGCGCCTTGAGGATCGGCCCGAGCACCAAGTTACCGAACACCTTGATCAGGCCGGAGCCGACGGCGCCGAGCGCCGAGCCGATCGGGTTCGAGAGCCAGCCGAGGAGGTTCATCGCGGCGGCTCCCGCGCCGGCCGGGCGGCGAGCTTCGTCGCGTAAGCGCGTGCGGCAAGCCGGGCGATCGCGAGGAAGGTCGCCACCTTCGCGCCCGGCAGCCACCCCGGCAGCAGCGGCGTGAAATCGACGCCGGGCAGCGCATCGAGGACGTCGGGCAGCGCCATGATGCCCGCGAGCAGGAAGACGCGCTTGCCCTAGGCCGTGCGCCAGCAGCGGCGCAGGCCGAGACGGGCCCGCGCGAGGAAGAGACGGGGCGCCATGGGTCAGCCTTTCCGGAACGCGGTGTCGATCAGGTCGTAGAGCCCGGCGAGACCCGAGCGGACCGCGCCGTCGGTCGCCTGGACCCCAGAACGAACAAGCCCGCCGGTGGGGGCGGGCTGCGGGGCAGGCGGGGGAGGAGCGGCGGTCATTGGCGTCAACGAGTCGGGCATCGGCTCGCCCATGCCGGGCGACCACGGCGTGTCCTTGATCTTCGACCACTTGGCGAAGGCCGCCGCGAGCTTGGTGTGGTAGCCGTGCTTCGCGTAGCTCGCCCCGTTGTCGCCGCGGGCGAACCCGGCCCAATCGTGCCGGCGCAGCTCGTCGTCGAGCCCGTTGGTGACGATGAAGCGGACCATCACCGCCAGGTGCTCGGCCTCGCCGCCGTTGCAGAAGGCCAGCACCATCGCCTGCGAGCTCGCGTAGCCCACAGCCTTGAAGTTCTCTTCAGGATCTGCCCGAGGCCCCAGGAGGAGGCCTTCAGCGCCGCCGTCTCGTTGATCGCCATCGCCTGCATTAGGCGCGGATTGCTATCGGTCGGGTAGGCGCCGGGCTTCCATGCCGCGTAGACGATGCCGAGGGAGGCGGCCCGCGTCCGTTCGGCACTCACGAGATTGCGCCAGAAGACGTGCGGCTCGAACAGCATCTTCGGCCGCTTGAGCCGGTCACAGCCGCCGCCGGCCGCCTCCACCTCCACCTCCATCACGGCATGGATCTCGTCCTCGCCGACGCCGATGGTGTGGCCGATCCGGGGGAGGTCGTAATCGGTCAGGCGAGTCGCGGCCGACACGAAGCCGGCGGCGCGCAGGCGTGCGAAGGCGCCCGCGTCGGGGGGGAGGGGGGGGCAGCCATCGTGGTCTCCGATTTGTCGGGGTGGGGGATCGAAACTGCGCGTGCGCGCCGCGCGAGAAGATTGGTGGGCGCTATCGGCGCGGCCGGTATGTCCTGAACACCCGGTCCCGGGCGGTAGTGACGACGCCGAAGTTCACTTCGTCGCCGTGGTGGTGCATCGCGTGCCGGATCTTCGGCGAGTAGACCGGGTGACCCGGAGCGATTCGCCAGTGATGCACAGCGTGGTGGGCCCCGATGTAGGCCAGATACCGGAGAGCGAGACCGGCCAGCACACCCGCCGGCAGGATCAGAAACAGTGCCCCGAACACGAGGAGCGAGTGCCAGGACGTGACGCCCGTGCGGCCCGAGGGCTTGGTGTGGTGCTCGTCGTGGCCCGCCTTGAACAGCGGGAGACGGTGTAACAGCATGCGGTGGATCGCGTACTCGGCGAGCGTCCAGCCGACGAGGCCGAGGACGATGCCCGGCAGCGTCGCGCCGCCGAACAGGACCAGCACCAGCGCGAGCGCCGGCATCGACACGAAGTCGGCATAGTAGGCGAGACGGGACATCGGCGGTCCTGGCGCGGGAGGGTCAGAGCGGCTGAATCGCGACGCGGCAGGTACCGCAGCCGATCACCCGGGCGGCGCCGCGGGCGAGATCGATGGAACGGCCGGCGATGAACGGGCCGCGATCGTTGATGCGCACGCGGGTGCCGAAGCGCAGGCTCCGGTGCGCGGCGGTGAGCGCGTTCTGGTCGAACCGCTCGCCGTTGGCCGTTAGCCGTCCGTGAAAACCGGGCCCGTACCACGATGCGATTTCGGCGCGGGCCGGCGTCACGCTGAGCACGAGGCAAGCGAGAGCGGCCCGCACCGCGAGACGTTGCAGGAGTATAGTGGGTCCGGCTGGCGAGGTGCAGACTAAAACGGCGCCGCTGCTTTTCGCCGCGACGCCGTGCTTTTGCTAAAATCAGACAACAAAGCTATTGGCGAGAAAGAAAATCACGCGCGTTAAATCGGATGTAGTGGTGGAAGGCACTGTCGAACTTGCCGGAAGCGATCGCCTCGGCTGCCTCGGGGCGCTGCGCAAGGTATTTACTCGCGTCGAAGCCGATCGTGTTTCCGGGGCGGGCGAGATCGCGGGCTGCCGCAGTGGCGGTACCATCGACCGGACCAGAGAAGTAGTTCGCCTCATCCGGCGTCATGGGCTCGCCGTGATTGGCGTAGGTGTCCTCGACGAGTTCGAGCGCCTCGCGAGCCCGCCCCTGACGCCGCAGTAGTTCGGCCTTCAGTAGCTTCAGGAACCGCGAGTTGCCCTCGAAGCGACGGATCGCCCGATCCAGTAGGGCAACCTGCTCCTGATCGGTGAATCGATACGCTGCCGCAGCCTCGATCACGTTGTCCGGAATGCGGTCGATCAGTCGGAAGGCCGCGCTATCGTTCGCCTTCGGTTCGAAGATCTCGAAGTAGTCCGACATGTATTCTTGCGCGATCGGCAGGTAAGGTAGTGACGCGTGATGCCAGTCCTGATGCACGACGAGCGAGACGCCGGGGATCAGGCTCTTGAAGAACATGCGGATGACGTGCTGCCAGACCGGCTGTGTCTTGCAGATGTCGATGAATAGGATCTCGATCGGCCGGCCGGGCCATTGCTCCTGAAGAATGTCGCCCTGGTGGATGCGGACATGGCGGGCCAGGGCGCCGAGGTTCTGACTGAAGATGTGGAAGGTGCTCTCCTGCCCGGCCGTCTCGATCCCGTAGGACCGCTTCAGAAAGTCGGACATGTCGTCGTGGCTCACCCCCGGCTCGGTCCACAGGTGGAACAGATCGTAGGAGTGAAGGCGACCGGATTTCGATCCGACGCGCAGGTTCTCGTCCAAGCCCTTGGCGAGACAGTAGGCCGAGCAGCCGAGAAAGGCGCCGGCGTCGATGATATCGCCGTAACCTTGGTAGTGGTCTCGCGCGAGGTGATAGAGGAGGGACGCCTCCTGACCGCCAAGCATACCGCTTGGCGCACCCTTGATCCCAGAAAAATCGGTCAGCCAGGGTCTACCGGTTGCAGTCTCGCTCATTCAGGCCACTCCCCATTGAGGGCGCAGCCTTAACCTAGTCGAGCGCGGCGCGCACGTATCTTCGAGGAGCCGCGGTCGCGCTTTTCAGTGGGCCTCCCACGCGCTGCCGTTGCAGAACATGGGCGATGAAATGGTGCCGCCGCCGGGCACGCCGACCTCCCGGTACTGAGGTGCCCGCGCAAGATCGGTCACCACAGCAATGCTGCCCTTTGAAGCGGCCAGACAGGCGAAGAGGCTTGCGACCGTGTATTGCGCGGGCTTGATAGCCCCTGCCGTCACCGTCAGCCCGGCTCCTACCGTGGCGGTTCCCGTGACCGTAGAGTTGCCGCTCACTGTATCGCCGGTGGTCGCGATGTTGCCACTCTCGTTGACGCTCCAGCCCACGCCCTGGACCTGAAAGAAGCGATAGGTGCCTTCGAGCTTGAGACCCACAGCGGAGTTTCCGGCATGCCGGAAGCCAATGTCAGCGCCACCATAGCTGTTAAAGCTGGTGTAGCTGTTCGATCCATCCGTGAAAGCAGAACCGGTGTGCTTTCCGAGGTTGGCAATCCCATTGGTGCTATTGGTGTAATCGATGATTGAATTGTCGCGTGCCAAGCTTGCGCAGCAGAGAGTGATGCCGTCGATGACCGACGAGCCGTCGTCAGGGGCATCGTACTGACCGACCGAGATGGCACTGGTTGTGACCTGACCGGCTGGCTTTGGACCGGGCTGATTGAGAGGATCAGCCAAGACCGAAGGAGTCGGACATGCGGCGAGGACAGAAGACGAGCGCGGAGCAGGTCGTTCTGAAGCTGCGCCATATCGAGGTTCAGACGGCACAGGGTAAGAGTTTGGCCCTAGCCTGCAAGGAGGCGGAGATCTCCGAGCAGAGCTATTACCGCTGGCGCAAGGAGTTCGGCGGCCTGAAGGTCGATCAAGCCAGGAAGATGAAGGACTTGGAGCGCGAGAACGCTCGGTTGCGGCGGCTTGTGGCTGACCTATCGCTGGAAAAGCAGGTGCTGGCGGACGTCGCCTCGGGAAACTTGTAGCCCCCGAGCGACGCCAGCAGGCGGTCGACGGCATTCGGGAGAAGTACGGCCTCTCGGAACGTCACGCTTGCCGGATCGTCGGTCAGCACCGCGGCACGCAACGCTACGTGCCGACCGTGCTGGCCGATGAGGATGAGCTGACCCGCGCCGTCATTGCCCTGGCGTCTGAGTACGGACGCTATGGCTACCGCCGCGTCACCGCGCTGCTGCAGGCAGACGGCTGGCAGGTGGGCAAGGATCGGGTTCAGCGCATCTGGCGTCGCGAGGGGCTGAAGGTCCCGAGCCGAGATAGAGCCCGCAGCTGCCTCTGGCTGAACGACGGCTCGTGCGTGCGACGACGGCCGCTCCACCGCAACCACGTCTGGAGCTTCGACTTCGTGCAGGCTCAGACGCACGATGGGCGAAGCCTACGCATCCTAACGCTGATCGATGAGCACAGCCGGGCGTGCCTTGCGCTGAAGGTGGCGCGGCGCATCAACAGCCTCGGTGTGATCGAGGCGTTGGCCGACGCCATGTGCCTGCATGGCATCCCGGAGTACATCCGCTGCGACAATGGCCCTGAGATGATCTCGAAAGCACTGCGCAAATGGGGCGCCAAGGCTGGCTCGCAAATCCGGTACATCGCGCCGGGCTCGCCGTGGGAGAACGGGTACTGTGAGAGCTTCAATGGCAAGCTGCGTGACGAGTGCCTGCGCCAAGAGATCTTCTACTCGCTCAAGGAAGCCCAAGCCGTGATCGCCCTCTGGCAGAACACCTACAATCGGGTCCGGCCGCACTCGTCCCTAGGCTACCGCCCGCCCGCGCCCGTCAGCTTCCCCGATCTGGCCTTCCGGCTACCCATGGCAGCGGCCATACAGTAGCCTCTCACTCGGCTCGGTCCAAAATACAGGTCAGGTCAGGACGGCACGGCGCTTACGGTCCGCAGCCAGAGCAAGAGCCGCCGTCTCGTCTAAGTGCCCGCGACCCGCGCCCTGAAGGCAGCGCTCGATGCGGCACCGCGGCGTGCCACCACGATCCTCGTTGCGCCCCGCGGCACGGCTTGGCGCAAGCGGCACTTCCATGAGTTGTGGAGCGAGGCGTTCGCAGCGGCAAAGATCGCCGACGATCTTCACTTCCACGACCTGCGCGGAACAGCCGTGACGATGCTGGCTGAGGCTGGCTGCACGGTGCCGGAAATCGCGACCATTACAGGCCACTCGCAGGCGCACGCCCAGAAGATTTTTGGACCGCTATCTCGCTCGAACTCAGAAGCTGGCCGAGTCGGCGATCGCGAAGCTCGACGAACACCGCCGGAACAGGAGCGTGCAAAACGCTCTGCAAAACGGCGACGGGGCGAAAGGCTGAGCCGGCCCTAAGTCGTTGGTAAGTAATGGTCGGAGTGGCCGGACTTGAACCGACGACCCCCTGTCCCCCAGACAGGTGCGCTACCGGGCTGCGCTACACTCCGACGCCCTTACGGCCCGCGGCTCATAGCTGGCCGCTACGGACAGCGCAAGCCCTTCCGCGGCCCTGGAGCTACGAAGCGCGGTCTCGCACTTGCTCGATGAAACCGATGCATGAGCGCATGCCGACCCTCGAAATTCAGTTCAGCGCATTGCTGGGCCGCACGGCGTCGCGCAGGACGGCAGGCAGGGTGACGCGCCAGCCATTGGTTTCGTTGACTCCGCGCAGGCAACAGCGAGGCAACTTCAACGAAATTTACCAGCGCCCTTCTCAAAAGCGTAGCAACGACTTATCGTAATGGGAGTACGATGATTTTGCCGGGCCATGTCTAGAAAATCACTTGACCTGACGTTGGAAATCTTAAAGTCGCTCGATCGAGCGCATTCGCGTGAGGATATTCTGCGAGCGATCATGCCGCGGCTCAACGCGCTGGGCATCGACTACGTCATCTCGGCCATGATTCCGCTGAAACGCCTGCCTGCGCGAACACAGAAGAATTACATAATTTTAGAGAATACATCCGACGAGTGGAATCGGCTCTACTTCTCGAAAGGCTATATGTATACGGATCCGATCGTGCAGGCGACCCTGTCCAGCACGACCGGCTTCCGCTGGTCGGAAATCGAACCGGGGGGAGAACTCGACCCCCGCTCGCGGCAGGTGATGAACGAGGCCGGCGAGTTCGGCCTCGGCGACGGCTTCACCGTACCGCTCGCCACCCTTGAAGAGGAGCGCGGCGGCCTGACCTTTGCCGGTCGGCAACTCGACATCAGCCCGGGACAGCGCGGGATGCTCACCCTGCTCGCCTCCTACGTGGTTGGGCAGACGCTGCTCATCGACAACGGCCCCAGCGAGCGCCGGATGGGCCTGACCCCGCGCGAACGCGAGAGCCTGCAATGGGTCGCCGAGGGCAAGACCGATTGGGAGATCGGCGAGCTGATGGGCATCTCGCGGCACGGCGTCGATTTCCACCTGCGCTCCGCCCGGGTGAAACTCGGCTGCGTCTCCCGTACGCAGGCGGTGGCCGAAGGGTTCAGGCGCGGCCTGATCGTCTGAGCGGACCGGACCGCGTCGCCACCGACCGCCGGCCTCAGGTCGAGAGCCCCCCCTCAAAAGGGTGAGCCGCGGCGCGACCGAAGGGCCGAGTGCGGCGTGCCTTCGGAAAAGACAATGCAAGATTGAATATCCGGCGCATCGGGCCCGTTGCGATATCCGGATCGCCGCACAGGGTGCCGACGTCCGCCAGGGCCCGGATGCGGTGGAGGATCGCGCGTCACCGATCACGACGGCGATGGATGCGAGCCGTATTGCCGCCGCCTGCCGGCAAGTTCTGTATTGTTTTGGACATTCAATCCAAGATAGAGATATTGGCAGCGCGATTCGCTAGGGTGCAAGAACAAGCGCTCGCGGACGGGCTCAATTCTCGAACGGCAAAAGGCTGATCGAACGAAAACCTACGGGTTCTCGTAGTGCCGCGGCACGACCGAATTTGGGACGACCCCTTCAAGTTTCTGAAGAGGTGTTCCGATGATCCATGTCGTGACCGCTGAGAACATGCAGGACTATGCCGGTGCACTCGATCAGGCCTTCCGCCTGAGACACCGTGTCTTCGTCGAAGAACTGGGCTGGTCCAACCTCGCCCGCCCGGACCGGCGCGAGATCGACGAATTCGACGACGAGCACGCCACTCACCTCCTCGCCCTCGACGAAGCCGATTCCGTCGTCGGCTACTCGCGCCTGTTGCCGACGACCCGACCCTACCTGCTGCCGATGGTGTTGCCGCAGCTTTGCGAAGGGGCGGCCCCGTCGGGGACGCATATCGTCGAATGGGGCCGCATCTGCGTTGCGGAATGCGCGCGGACCTCGGGCCGGCGGCTCAACCCGACGGCCCTGGCCCTGATGACGGCCATCGTCGAGTGGGGGCTGCCGCGGGGGATCACCAGCTTCATCTCGGAAATGCCGACGAGCTGGATCTTGCGCCTCCTGCAACTGCATCTGCGCGCGATGCCTCTCGGTTTGCCCCACGAGATCGAGGGTGAGGAGATCGTCGCGGTCGAGGCGGCCTTCGACGGCCGCTCGCTGCGCCGGCTTCAGAACAAGCGCGGTGACATCCGCTCGGTGCTGGCTCCGCCGCGCGCCAGCATCGCACGGCTCGCCTCCTGACAGACGCGGCGACGGGTGCGCCGCATCCGCCGCCGGTCATCGCCACCGCGATCCGGCCGCCATGGCGGGACGTAGAAATCAGCAAGCCTGACGCATTGTGCGCGGGGAGTAGAACCTTGAAACGCAGACGCAGTGACACCCGGTGCGCAACCGCTCCGGGGCTCACAGGAACCCTGGCGACGCCCGGAACCGTCGGAACCTGGGAGTGGGACCCGGAGACGGGATGCTTCATCCTGGACGAGGGTGCCGCCGAGCTGATGGCGGGGGATGCCGGCCTCGCCGGGCACCCACTGCGCAGCGAGCGGGCGACCGCCGGCCTCGATGCGTCGGCGGCGGCTCGCTTCCTCAGCGACGTCCGCCACGCTGCCGGTCAGGAGGACGACGTCGCGGTCGATCTCTGGGTTCCGTCCCTGTCCGGACCCGAGCGGCGGCTTCTGTGCCGCGGCCGGATTTACCGGGACGCGCAGCAGCAACCCCTGCGCGGGGAGGGGACGCTGATCGATACCGCCGATCCCGGCGTGCCGGCGCGGACCCTGCGGGAGTTGGAATGCGCGGCCGAGGCCGATGCCATCGACGAGGCCGCCGAACTCGTCATCGCGGCACGCCGTGCGATCGATGCCAGCGGCAGGCCTCGTCTGCGCCAGCTCGTCGATGTCCTCCTGCTCGAAATCGGCCGGGAGATCGCGAGCCGCAGCGGCGACGCGGATCGGCACCAGCACTAGGCCCGCGGGAAAAGACCTGCAGCCAAAGACCCGTGGCGATGCCGCGGGGACGGTCGCCAGGATCACGGAATCCGGTCTATGCAGCGGGCCATGCAAGCCTGCCTCGCCATAGACCTGACCCGTCTCATCACCCGGCTCCGTCATGCCAGCCCCACCGGCATCGACCGGGTCGATCTGGCCTATGCCCGGCATATCCTGTCGCAGGGTACGGAGGGCACCCGCTTCGGGCTCGTCTCGACGGCGTTCGGCCCGCGCGTTCTCGACCGCGAGACCGCGCGCGGCATCGTCGAGGCGGTCGCCGCGGGCTGGGTCGAGGATGTGACCGCCGAGGCCGATCCGGTGTTTCAGACGCTTGCGGCCTCGCTTTCGGGCGATGGCCGCCCGTCGCCGACGGCAGCGAGACGCCGGGGGGAGGGCGGGCTCGATCGCCGCCGCCTTCAGGCCGAAACCGGCCTGCGGGTGCTCCGCTCGGGCGGCATCGAGCGCCTTCCCGAGGGAACGATCTATCTTCACACCTCGCACCTGAGGCTCGACCGGCCCGAACGCTTCGACTGGCTCTATACCCGGCGCGACGTGCGGCCGGTCTTCTTCGTTCACGACCTGATCCCAATCTCCCACCCCGAGTACGGCCGGCCGGGCGAGGCCGCGCGCCACGCCCTGCGAATGGAGACGGTGGCGCGCCACGCCGCGCACGTGCTCGTCAATTCGGGCGATGTCGGCGCCCGCTTCACGGACTATGCGCAGCGGCGGGGCTTGGGCCCGAAGCCGGTGACCGTTGTACCCCTCGGCGTCGAGCCCGTCTTCTCGAGCGGAGCGGGCGAGGCGGGACTGCCGGGGCTCGCGCGGTCGACCTTCCTCGTCTGCGGCACCATCGAGCCGCGCAAGAACCACCTGCTGCTGCTCAATCTCTGGCGCGATCTTGCCGGACGCATCGGTGCGGCAACTCCGCGGCTGGTCCTGATCGGCCGGCGCGGCTGGGAGATCGAGAATGTCGCCGACATGCTCGACCGCTGCGAGGCCCTCGGCCCCCATGTGAGCGAGGTGGTCGGCCTGTCCACCCACGGCCTCGCGCGGTTGATGCGCGGCGCCACCGCCCTGCTGATGCCGTCCTTCATCGAAGGCTACGGCCTGCCGGTGGTCGAGGCCGCCGCCAGCGGCCTTCCGGTCGTGGCCTCCGACATCCCTGTCCACCGGGAGATCGGCGGCGGCTTCGCCCATTTCCTCGACCCCCTGGACGGTCCGGGCTGGAGGGAGGCCGTGTGTGCCCTGAGCGAGCCGGGCTCTCGGCTGCGGACGGAGCTGGCGGGGCGGCTCGCCGGTTACGAACCGCCGAGCTGGACCGCGCATTTCGAGCGGGTCGATGCCGCACTCGCCGACCTGCCCGCCGCTGTTGCGCCGCACGGGCGAGAGGACTTAAGAATTCCGCGCTCCCTGTGACCCACCCCCTTGTGACCCGCCTCTTCCGCGGCGGCTCCCTCCCTCTGGAAAGTTCGGTTGCGATGAAGGTGGTCGACCTCGACCGCGAGACGGTCAAGCAGGGCTTGGCGGACGGCTCGCTGCTGCTCATCGATGTGCGCGAGGACCATGAATTCGCCCGCGGGCGCATCCCCGGTTCCGTCTCGCACCCGCTCTCGGGGTTCGATCCCGAGGCGCTGAAGGCGTTGATTGCGGCGGACGGGCGCCGTCCGGTCTTCTCCTGCGCCTCGGGCGTGCGCTCGGTCCACGCGATCGCCGCGGCGCAGCAGTCCGGCCTCGACGTGAGCGAGCATTACGCGGGTGCCTTCAAGGACTGGTACGCCGCCGGAGAGCCGGTTGAATCGTAGATTCAACACGCCTGCGTTGCAGAACGTTGACCAGTTCCTTCCACGACGGACAGTCATGTGCGGGAGCGCACGCCCCACTCGAGGTTGCGGGGACTAGGCCGCGCCATGCAGGGAACCGAATGATGCGTAGCCTCAGGCCTCTTCTTCTCACCGCACCGCTGATCGCTTCCGCGCTGCTGGGTGCCGGGCCGGCCCGCGCGCAGATGCCGGGCGCGCCGCCGCCCGGCGTGACCGTCGCCAAGCCGGTGGTGCGAGAGATCGTCGAGCAGGACCAGTATACCGGCCGGTTCGACCCGATCGAGTTCGTCGAGGTCCGCGCCCGCGTGACCGGCTACCTCGACAAGATCATGTTCCAGGACGGCGCGAACGTGAAGAAGGGCGAAGTGCTCTTCATCATCGACCGCCGCCCCTACAAGGCGGCGCTGGAGCAGGCCCAGGCCGCGCTCACCTCGGCCAAGGCGCGGCTCTCCTTCACCCAAACGGATCTGGAGCGTGCCCAGGTGCTGTCGCGCGGCGGCAACATCTCCGAGCAGGTCACCGACCAGCGCCGTCAGGCTTCGCAGACCGCCCAGGCCGACGTGGACAGCGCGGAAGCGGCGCTTCGCAATGCCCAGCTCAACTACGACTTCACGGAAGTGAAATCGCCGATCAACGGGCGGATCAGCCAGCGGCTCGTCACCGAGGGCAACATCGTCAGCACCGACCAGACGATCCTGTCCCGGATCGTCTCGCTCGATCCGGTCTATTTCGGCTTCAACGTCGATGAGCGGTCGTTCCTGAAATATCAGGGCACGCTCGGCATCGGCATGGGCCAGATGCAGCGCGGCAAGGGGGCTCCGGTTCTGATCGCCCTGTCCGGCGAGACGAAGCCGACCCGCAAGGGCACGCTCGACTTCGTCGACAACCGCGTCGACAACCAGACCGGCACGATGCTCCTGCGTGCCACCGTCGAGAACCCGGACAACTTCATCAAGCCGGGCTTGTTCGGCATCGTCTCGATGCCGGCGACCAAGCCCTACCAGGGCGTCCTGCTGCCCGACGAGGCGGTCTCGGCCAACCAGGACAAGCGCATCGTCTACGTGCTCGAGGGCGACAAGGTGGCGGCCAAGACCGTGAAGCTCGGGCCGATCGTCGATGGCTACCGGGTGATCAACGAGGGCGTGAAGGGTGACGAACTCGTGGTCATCAACGGCGTCGCCAAGGTTCGCCCGGGCGCCCAGGTGAAGGCCGAGACGGTCGAACTGCCACCGACCAAGAAGTGATGCCGCTCCAGCCGCGGGGGTGGGCGCGGAGCGGACCTTGACAATCGAACACCGGCGCTCCGGACCAATCGGGGCGCCGGCCTGAACGCAACCGGCAAGCTGCGAGGGGTGGCGCGAGCGCGCGCATCCCGGCGGCGAGAGGTTTGAACGATGCGTTTCGCCCATTTCTTCGTCGACCGGCCGATCTTCGCCTCGGTGACGTCGATCGTCTTCCTGCTCGTCGGCTACGTCGCCTACCTGTCTCTGCCGGTGGCGCAGTATCCCGAGATCGTCCCGCCGACGGTGACGGTGCGCGCCTCCTTCCCCGGCGCCAACGCCGAGACGGTGGCGGCCACGATCGCCACGCCGCTGGAGCAGGAGATCAACGGCGTCGACAACATGCTCTACATGACGTCGTTGTCGACCAACGACGGCGCCATGCAGCTGACCGTGACCTTCAAGGTCGGCACCAACCTCGATATCGCGAACGTTCTGGTCCAGAACCGCATCTCGGTGGCGCAGCCGCGCCTGCCGCCGGACGTGCGCAACCTCGGCGTCACCGTGCGCAAGGCCTCGCCCGACCTGATGCTGGTCGTGCACCTGCTGTCGCCGAAGCGGACCTACGACCAGAACTATCTGGCCAACTACATCTACCTCAACATCCGCGACGAGATGCTGCGCCTCAACGGCGTCGGCGACATCACGGTCTTCGGCGGCAACGAGTACGCCGAGCGGGTCTGGATCGACCCGCAGAAGATGGCCGCCTACGGCCTGACCACCACCGACATCACCTCCGCGCTCCAGGAGCAGAACGTCCAGGTCGCCGCCGGCCAGCTCAACGGGCCGCCCGCCGCGCCGGGCGCCGCCTTCCAGCTCGTGGTGCAGTCGCAGGGGCGCTTCCAGTCGCCGGAGGAGTTCGCCGACGTCATCGTCAAGGCGAGCGAGGGGCGCCTCGTGCGCGTGCGCGACATCGCCCGCGTCGAGATGGGCCAGAAGGACTACACGACGAACTCCTTCCTCAACGACACGCCCGCGATCGGCATCGGCGCCTTCCAGCGGCCGGGCACCAACGCGCTCGAGGCCGCGGAATCGGTCAAGGCGACGATGGAGGAGTTGAAGAAGCGGTTCCCGCCGGACGTCGAGTACCGCATCGCCTACAACCCGACGGAGTTCATCGAGGAATCGATCCACGAGGTCTACAAGACCTTGTTCGAGGCGGTGCTCCTCGTCGTCATCGTGGTGCTGGTCTTCCTCCAGAGCTGGCGCACGGCGCTGATCCCGGTGATCGCGATTCCCGTGTCGCTGGTCGGCACCTTCGCGGTCATGGCCGCGCTCGGCTTCTCGCTCAACAACCTCACCCTGTTCGGGCTCGTTCTCGCCATCGGCATCGTCGTCGACGACGCCATCGTCGTGGTGGAGAACGTCGAGCGCAACATGGCCGAGGGGCTCTCGCCCGGCGAGGCCGCCCACAAGACCATGGACGAGGTGGGCGGCGCGGTCATCGCCATCGCCCTGGTGCTCTCGGCGGTGTTCATCCCGACCGCCTTCATCCCCGGTATCTCGGGCCAGTTCTACAAGCAGTTCGCGCTCACCATCGCGGCCTCGACCATCATCTCGGCCTTCAACTCGCTGACGCTCTCGCCGGCACTCTGCAAGATCCTGCTGAAGCCGCACCACGAGCACAAGCCGCCGAAGTTCTTCCTCACGCGCTTCGTCAACTGGCTGGCGCATCTGTTCAACCGCGCCTTCGACTGGCTCTCGAACGCCTACGGCCACTCCATCCGCTTCCTGACCGGTACGGCGATCGGCCTGATCGCGATGCTGATCCTCTATGCGGGCGTGATCGCCGGAACCTTACACCTCGCCCGGACGACGCCCACGGGCTTCATCCCGGACCAGGACCAGGGCTACCTGATCGGTGTCGTGCAGTTGCCCTCGGGCGCCTCGCTCGACCGCACCACGGAGGTCGTGAACAAGGCCGCCGCCATCGCCCGCAAGATCGACGGCATCACCAATACCGTCATCATCGCGGGCTTCGACGGCGCCACCTTCACCAACACCACCAACGCGGCGGTGATGTTCCTCACCCTCAAGGGCGCCAAGGAGCGGGCCGCGCAGGGCCGCAGCGCGGCGGTGATCACCGGCGACGTGATGAAGGCGACCGCGGGCATCCAGGAGGCGCGGGTCATCGTCATCCCGCCGCCGCCGGTGCGCGGCCTCGGCCAGGGCGGCGGCTTCAAGATGCAGATCGAGAGCCGCCAATCCTCGGCGACCGGCCCGCTGCTCGCGGCTGCCGGCGAGGTGATGGGGCAGGCCAACCAGAGCAAGGACGTGACGCGGGTCTTCACGACCTTCGGCAACGACACGCCGCAACTCTACCTCGACATCGACCGCACCATCGCGCGCATGCTCAACGTGCCGCTGCCCAACGTCTTCTCGACCGTGCAGGCCGCGCTCGGCGGCGCCTACGTCAACGACTTCAACACGCTGGGGCGCATCTATCAGGTGCGCGTGCAGGGCGACGCGCCCTTCCGCATGTCTCAGCGCGACATCGAGCAACTGAAGGTCCGCTCCTCCACCGGCGCCCTGGTGCCGATGGGCACGCTCGCCACGATCCGGGAGATCACCGGCCCGCAGATCGTCCAGCGGTTCAACCTGTTCTACTCGGTGCCGCTGCAAGGCGTGGCGCAGCCCGGCGTCTCGACCGGTCAGGCGCTCGACACCATGGAGGAGATCGCCAAGCGGGCCCTGCCCGAGGGTTATTCCTACGACTGGACCGAGATCGCCTACCAGCAGAAGGCGGCGGGCAACACCGCGATCTACGTCTTCGCGCTCGGCGTGCTGCTCGTCTTCCTCGTGCTCGCGGCCCAGTACGAATCCTGGGCGCTGCCGCTGGCGATCCTGCTGGTGGTGCCGACCGGCGTGCTCGCCGCCCTATTCGGGGTGCAGTTGCGAGGGCAGGACAACAACATCCTGACCCAGATCGGGCTGATCGTGCTCATCGGTCTGGCCGCCAAGAACGCGATCCTGATCGTGGAATTCGCCCACGACATCGAGAACAGCGAGCGCAAGGGCCCGGTGGATGCCGCGGTCCAGGCCTGCCGCCTGCGCCTGCGCCCGATCCTGATGACGGCCTTCGCCTTCATCCTCGGTGTGCTGCCGCTGGTGATTGCCACGGGCCCCGGCGCCGAGATGCGTCAGGCGCTCGGCACGGCGGTGTTCTTCGGGATGATCGGCGCGACCTTCTTCGGTCTGTTCCTCACACCGGTCTTCTATGTGGTGATCCGCAAGGCGGTGATCTGGGTCGGGCGCAAGCGCGGCAAGGACACGCATGGCAAGGACACGCATGGCGGCGACGGTCATGGCGCGCCGCACGGAGCCCCGGCCCACGGCTGAGCCTCCGCGCGCACCCGCTGACCCTCGTGAAGGCCCGCCCATCTCCGGATCGGCGGGCCTTCTCGTATCCAACGCTCGCATCGTCGCAGCGTCACTCGCGCCGCAACCCCGTCCGTGCGGCGCGCATTGAACGGCAGGATGAGTGCAGGAGGACGTAGCTTGGCAGGGCAGGGACGACGAGGTGCAGCGCGGGTCGCCGTGGTGACAGGCGGCAGCGCGGGGATCGGCCTCGCCACGGCCCAGCTTTTCGCGCAACAGGGTTGGTCGGTGGCGATCCTGGCGCGCAGCGCCGAGCGCCTCGCCGGGGCCGAGGCGCTGCTCGCCCGTGAGGGCGGGCGCGTGCTGGCGATCCCGGCCGACGTGGCCGACGCTGCGGCGGTCGAGGCGGCAGCCGACCGGATCGAGCGGGAACTCGGGCCGATCCGGGCCTGGATCAACAATGCCATGACGACGATCGTCAGCCCGGCCGACCGGGTCACGCCGGAGGAGTACCGCAGCGTCACCGGGGCGACCTATCTCGGAACCGTCCACGGCACGCTGGCGGCCCTGCGCCACATGAAGCCGCTCGACCGCGGCGTGATCGTGCAGGTCTCCTCCGGGCTGGCGATCCGCGCGGCTCCGCTCCAGGCGCCCTATTGCGCGGCGAAGTTCGCAATCAATGGCTTTACCGACTCGTTGCGCGCCGAACTGATCCACGAGAACAGCAAGATCGCGCTCAGCGTGGTCTACCTGCCGGCGGTCAACACACCGCAATTCGGCTGGACCCGCACCCGCACTGGCCACGGGCAGCGCGCACCCGATCCCGTCTTCGATCCGCGCCTGTGCGCCGAGGCGATCCACCAAGCCGTCGAGCATCCGACCCGTGAGGTCTGGGTCGGGCGAACCTCGGTGCTGATGGCGGTGGCCCAAACGCTCCTGCCGTCCTACGCCGACCGCAAGGCAGCGCAGAGCTGGGACGACATGGTGGAGGACGAGACGGTCCCGGATCGGCGCGGCAACCTCGACGCACCGGCGCCGGGCCCGGCGCGGATCGACGGCACCATGGGCGAGCGGGCCAAGACGACCCGCTCCGAGTTCTGGACCAGCCGGGAGCGCGACGCCCTCGTGCTCGGTGTCGCGGGCGCCGCCCTGCTCGGAACCGCCCTGGCGGCGCGAGCACTGCGCCGGCCGCTGCGTCTGCTGGGGCGGCTCTGAGCCGACCTCTCTTCGCTCGAGCCTCGTCCCGAAGGGTGGTCACCGGCTTTCGGAACAAAGACGGTCCAAAACAAACGGCGAGAGCATCGTCCTGGATCTGATATCCAAGACGATGCTCTCGCAGCGGACGGATCGGACCGTCCGATCTCCGGCCCGCTCGCGGGCACCCATGAGGATTGGCCCTTGCCCGGTTACCTGCCCTTCGCCGGCGCCCTGAAGCTGCCCGCCTACACCTGCGACAATTGCGGGTTCTGGCAGCGCCACTTCGAGGCGCCGCCGCATTGCCCGATGTGCCTCGACGCCCGCCACGTCGTGCCGCAGGACGGCTGGCGCTTCCGCACCACGCGCGAGGCGCAGGACGCCTTTCCCTGCCACTGGGAGGAGCTGGAGCCGGGCGTCTGGCGCTTCTGGAACGATCCGGTCTCCGGCATCGGCCCGAGCGCCTACCTGATCCGGACCGAGAACGGGAACATGGGCTTCGAAGCCTGCCCCGTATTCAGCGAGGCGGCGCTCGACCAGATCGAGCGGCTCGGCGGGATGCAGGTGCTCTCGGCCTCGCACCCGCATTCCTACGGGGCACTGGTGCAGCTTCAGGACCGCTTCGACCCGGAACTGTGCCTGCCGGCGGCCGACTTCATTTGGAGCGCGGCGCTTCAGGTCTCCTGGCCCTACGACGACTTCCTCGAACCCCTTCCCGGATTGGAACTGCACCGCACCGCCGGCCATTTCGACGGCCACGCCGTGCTGTTCGACCGCAAGCGCAAGATCTGTTTCTGCGGCGACGCGCTCAAGTTCGAACTCGACCCGAACGACTTCCGCAAGGCGCTGACAATTTCGGCCCACAAGGCCTTCGTGCGCGGCGTCCCGCTGACCGTGAGCGAGCTGCGCCGTTACCGCGACGTGTTCGAGCGCCTCGATTTCACCCAGACATGGACCCCGTTCGAGCCTGCCGCCAATGTCGGCCGGACCGAGGTTCTGGCGCTGATCGACGCCATGCTGGGCAGCCGGCCCCATGCCGCGCCGGTGCGCCTCGACGATCTGGCAGGGCGAAGCTGAGATCCGCCCTCGCGAGCATCGAAGGCCTTCTCATCGGCACCTGCAGCGACCGAGGCGCCGATGAGACAGAAGGGAACGCACTTTTCCAAATTAGTATATTAACATGATTTGATAAAAATCTTCGAAACTCAAGACATATACCAACAAATACATACAACTTTGCGTAATATCTCCGATTCTACAGATGATTTGAATAATTTAATCATAAATTCAACAATCCGAGCCAGTATCCAGGCCGAGCAGAGCCTTCGGACAGCACGAGTAGGTCGACCCGAGGCCCTCGATTCTTTCAAGACCTGGATCGCTCCTCACCACCACGCGAAGGGAGGGGGTTCTCGTCACGGAGGCTCTTTCATGTTTCGCAAGCCGAAGCCCAACGACGCGCAGGCCAAGCTCGAAGCACTCGATCGTTCGCTCGCCACGATCGAATTCGCCATGGACGGCCGGATTCTGACCGCGAACCGGAATTTCCTCGCCGTGGTCGGCTATTCCCTGGACGAGATCATCGGCCAGCATCACCGCATCTTCGTCGACCCCGATTACGGCAGTAGTCGCGAATACACAGATTTCTGGGACAATCTGCGCGCCGGTCGCTACGCGGCCGGTGAGTTCGCGCGGCTCGACAAGGCCGGTCAGCGGATCTGGCTGGAGGCGACCTACAACGCGGTTCTCGACGCGGAAGGACGACCGGTCCGAGTGATGAAATTTGCCACGGACATCACGGCCAAGAAGAACGAGACCAACCGCCTGATGACGATGATCGACGGCATGCCGATCGCCGTCATGACCGTGAATCCACGTGACGACTTCAAGATCAATTATCTGAACAAGACCTCGCAAACGACGCTCCAGGGGATCGAGCAACATCTGCCGATCGGGGGTTCACAGATGCTGGGACAATCCTTCGATGTGTTCCACAAGGACCCTCACCATCAGTGGACGATGCTGGCGGATGCGAGCCGCCTGCCGCATCGGGCCCGGATCAAGGTCGGACCCGAGACGCTCGATCTGCGGGCCTCCGCGATCAACGGACCGGACGGACGCTATCTCGGCCCGATGGTGACGTGGACCGTCGCGACCGCACAGGTGGAGATGGAAGCGGACGTCTCGCGGGTCGTTGCGGCGGTCGGCAACGCGGTCGAGGAGATGCAGTTCGCCGCCAAGGGGCTGTCGCGCTCAGCCGAGGATGCCCGGCAGCGCGCGGCCTCTGTGGCGGCGGGCTCTGAGCAGATGACGGCCTCGATCCAGGAGATTTCGGGGCAGGTCGGCAGCGTCTCCGAGCGCGCCCAACGGATCGCGGCCCAGGCCGAGACGACCGATACCACGGTGCGCCAGTTGGCTGAGAACGCGCGCAAGGTCGATGCGGTGGTGGCGATGATCCGCTCGATCGCCGACCAGACCAACCTGCTCGCCCTCAACGCCACCATCGAGGCGGCCCGCGCGGGCGCGGCCGGCCGGGGCTTTGCCGTGGTCGCCGCCGAGGTGAAGGCGCTGGCCGAGCAGACGGCGAAGGCGACCGGCGAGATCTCCGGACAGATCGCCGCGATCCAGAGCGCCACCGGCGCGGCGGTCGAGGCCATCGGCACGATCACCGCGGCGGTGACGGACCTCTCGGGGCTCACCCTCGCCATGGCGAGCGCGGTCGAGGAACAGGCGGCCTCGACGCACGAGATGTCCGGCAACATCGTCGGTGTGTCCTCGGCGGCGGACGCGACCGGCAGCCACGTCGACTCGGTCCGCGCCATCGCCGCGGATCTTGCGACGCATTCCGCCGGCCTGGGCGCCAGCGTCGAGAAGTTCCTTAAGGCGAGCTGAGAACGGGACGCGGACGGGAAGAGCCGCGCAGAGCCGATGTGCCGCATGTCACGACAATCGGTCGTGCCATGCAACCGGTCGCCGCCGAAGGGCTTGTAGCCACTCCCGCCCTTCGGCGGTCCGAGCCCGTCATGATCGACAGCACAAGCCTTCTCCCGCCCGGTTTCGGCCTTTCGGCGGATCCCGTCCTGTTCGGCGTGTCGGACGGTCTTGCACGGCTGCTGCCGTTGCCGGACGACGACTTCGCCGTCTTCTATCAGACCGTCACGGCCGGGGAGGGCGCCGTGTTCGCTCCGGCCTCGGCCGAGTTCTCGGCGGAGGCAAGCCCGACGGGCTGAAGGGGCCGGGAAGGACCGCCCTGCTGCGGCCACGTTCCTGGCCAGACTGCGCCGCGCAACGATCCGCGGAGACGCCCTCTTTCATGTCCTTCCTTCAGGGACTTCCGATCGCCGACCTCATCGCTCATTACGGCTACCTCGCCGTCTTCGTCGTCGTCGCGCTTGAAAGCGCGGGCGTACCGATGCCGGGCGAGACCATCCTGATTTCCGCGGCCGTCTATGCCGGCAGCACGGGCAACCTCAACGTCGTCCTCATCGTCGCCGCGGCGGCCACGGCCGCGATCCTCGGCGACAATGTCGGCTACTGGGTCGGACGCCGCTGGGGCATGCCGCTGCTGCTGCGCTACGGCCACCTGATCGCCCTCGACCATGGCCGCCTGAAACTCGGACAGTATCTGTTCCGCGAGCACGGCGGGAAGATCGTGTTCTTCGGCCGCTTCACGGCGATGCTGCGCGCCTACGCGGCGGTGCTGGCCGGTGTGAACCGCCTCGATGCCCGCCGCTTCATGCTGTTCAACGGCCTCGGCGGTGTCGCCTGGGCCGGGATCATGGGCTTTGGCGCCTATGCCTGCGGTCGCCAGATCGAGCACATCGTCGGCCCCGTGGGACTGGCACTGCTGGCCTTCGTGGTCTTCGGCGGATTGGCGCTGTGGCTCTTCATGAAGCGCCACGAGGAGCGGCTCCTGGAAAAGGCGGAAGCCGCGATCCCCGGCCCGCTGACGCCCTGATTCCTTTTCAATTTAGATCGCGACGGCGGCCATAACGCCTCCTCTCCCCGCATGCGGGGAGAGGAGGGGAGCCTTATCAGGCAACGGCTGCCTTGATGGCTGCGGCAACGCGCTTCACGCCGCCGGAGACATCACCGCCCTTGAGGTGAACCCGGAGCGCCCGGCGCTTGCGCTCGGACAGCACGGCGAAATCGCCCCGCGCCTGCGCTGCGATCACCGTCTTGAACCCGAGCTTGCGTCCGGGGATCGACAGATCGGCCGACGGGTCGGCGGTGATCTGAAGGAACACGCCGGTGGCCGGACCGCCCTTGTAGGCCTGTCCCGTCGAGTGGAGGAAGCGCGGGCCGAATTCGAGACAGGTCGCGACCTGACGCGCGTCCCGCACCGTGAGACGGGCCTCCTGCAGCGCCGCGTGATGCGCCTCGTTGCGCTCCACATAGGCCAGCACGGCGACGTAGTCGCACGGCTTCACCCGCGCTAGATGCGCGGCCACGATCGCCTCGAAGCCCTCAGCCTGAAGCAGGGACTCGGCGTTGGCCGCATCGGCGTAGAGCGCCACCGTCTCGTCCTCGAAGATCGGCGTCTCGGGGGGTAGCGCGCCGGTCTCCTCGGCCGCGGAAAAGAGCTTCTTCGTCTCGATCTTGCTCGCCTCGACGTCGGGCTGGTCGAACGGGTTGATGCCGAGCACCGCGCCCGCGACCGCCGTCGCGATCTCGAAGCGAAAGAATTCCTGCGGAAGCTGTTCGACCTTATCGAGATCGATGCGCACCACCGGCTGCGCCTCGCTCTCCAGGATCTTCACGGCCTCGTCCTGGCGCGCATCGGCCTGGCTCGTCAGGCGCAGGTAAACGAACAGGCGGTCCTCGCCGTAGACAGCCGGCACGCCGACCGGCTCGCCCTCGACGGGGATGATGCCGACGCCTTCCTTGCCGGTCGATTCGGCAATGAGCTGCTCCGCCCAGGTGCCGAAGGTGCCGATGCCGGGCGAGGCGATGATCGTGATCTTGTCACGCCCGAACTCCTTGGCCGCGACGCCCATCGCCGCGCCGAGGCGCACGCCGGGATTGGCAGCAGGCGGCACCGCCGGTCCGCAGGAGCGGACCATCATCCGGGCGCTATCGAGAAACTCGCGGATCTCGACGCCGGCCGCCGCCGCAGGGACGAGACCGAAGGCCGAGAGGACCGAGTAGCGCCCGCCGATCTGTGGCACGCCCAGGAAGATTTTTTTGAAACCGTCGTCCTTCGCGGCCCGCTCCATGGCCGAGCCCGGATCGGTCACGGCGACGAAGTGGCGACCGGCCTTCTCGGCCCCCACCACATCCTTCATCCGGCCGAGGAAGTAGTCGCGGAACACGTTGGGTTCGAGTGTCGAGCCCGACTTCGAAGCGACGATGAAGAGCGTCGTCTCGAGGTTGACCGCCGCCTCGACGGAGCGGACCTCGTCCGGGTCGGTCGAGTCGAGGATGCGCAGCTTCGGGAAGCCCTCGCGGTGGCCGTAGGTGGCGGAGATCACCTCCGGGCCGAGGCTGGAGCCGCCCATGCCGAGCACCACCGCGTCGGTGAAGCCCTCGGCGCGCACCTCTTCGGCGAAGCTCTCGTAGAGATCGACCCGCTCCAGCTCGTCCTCGACGATGCGCAGCCAGCCGAGCCACTTGTCCTCGTCGCGGCCGGTCCAGACCGTGGCATCGTGCGCCCAGAGCCGGCGGATCGCGCCGCTCGCGCGCCAGGACTCGACCGCCTTGTCGGTGGCCGCCTGGAGCGGCTCGTCGAACTTGAAGGTCTGCGCGTCGAGCCGGTGGTCGAGCAGCGCCGCCCGCTTGCCCGCGACTGCGCCGAGCAGGGCGTCGGCGGCATCGACGAAGAGGCCCACGCCCTCCTCGACGAGTTGGCGCGCCACAGCCTCGATATCGATGCCGGCTTGCGCGAGCCGGGCCATCACGGTCTCGGCCTCGCCGACATTCTCCTCCAGCGTCGCGCGCACCCGGCCGTGGTCGCGGAACGCATCCATGGTGGCGGGCGGCATGGTGTTGACGGTGTTCTTGCCGATCAGTTCCTCGACGTAGAGCACGTCGGAATAGGCTTTGTTCTTGGTGCCGGTGGAGGCCCAGAGCAGGCGCTGCGCCTTGGCGCCCTTGGCCTCCAGCGCCGCCCATTTCGGCCCGGAGAAGATGCGCTTGTAGCGCTGGTAGGCGAGCTTGGCGTTGGCGATCGCCACCTTGCCCTTCAGATCCTCGTAGCCGCCGGCCTCGTCCAGCTTCTTGTCCACGAGACTGTCGATGCGGCTGATGAAGAAGCTCGCCACGGACGCGACCTTCGAGACGTCGCCGCCCTTGGCGCCGAACTCGGTCAACCCGTCGATGAAGGCGTTGGCCACCTCTTCGTAGACGTCCTGCGAGAACAGCAGCGTGATGTTGACCGAGATGCCCTCCGCCGTGAGCTGGCGGATTGCCGGCAGGCCGGCGGGGGTGGCCGGCACCTTGACCATGAGGTTGTCGCGCCCGACCGCCGCGTGCAGGCGGCGGGCCTCGTGCAGGGTCTCCTCGGTATCCAGCGCGAGGTAGGGCGAGACTTCGAGGCTCACGTAACCGTCGGCGCCATCGCTGGTGTCGTACACGCGGCGCAGGACATCGGCCGCCGCCTGGATGTCGGCGATGGCAAGCCCTTCGTAGAGATCGATGACGCGGGCATCACCCCCGGCGAGCGCGGCCTTCAGGCTGTCGTCGTACTCGGCCGAGTGGCCGATCGCCTTCTCGAAGATCGCCGGGTTGGAGGTGACGCCGCGCAGGTCGTCCTTTTCCACCAGTGCCTGGAGTTCGCCCTTGGCGATGAAGCCGCGGGCCACGAAATCGAGCCAGACCGCCTGCTCGTGCTCGGCGAAGAGGGCGTTCAGCGCGTTCATCTCTAGCGTCCTCGCGTGACTTTTTTCGTGCGTCCCGTGCCCGGTAGATAGGGCGGCGCGACGCAGCTTACCCTCCCCCGGTGCGGGGGAGGGTTGATCTCCGAGCCTACTTCTTGTGCTTGGCCAGCTGCGCGCGGGCCGCTTCGATCACTTTCTCAGCGGTGAAGCCGAACTTGCCGAGCAGATCCTTGATCGGGGCCGAGGCGCCGAAGGTGCTCATGCCGACGATCGAACCGGAGGAGCCGGCGTAGCGGTCCCAACCGATCACGCTCCCCTGCTCCACCGCCACGCGCGCCAGAACCTCCGGCGGCAGGACACTGTTGCGGTAGCTCTCGTCCTGACGCTCGAACAGATCCCAGGACGGCATCGAGACGACGCGGGCCTTCACGCCCTCACCCTTAAGGGTCTCGTAGGCGCCGACGCAGAGCTGCACCTCGGAGCCCGTGCCGATCAGGATCACGTCCGGCGTGCCTTCACAGTCGGCGAGCACGTAGGCGCCCTTCGCGGTGCCCGAGGCCGGAGCATACTTCGAACGGTCGAAGGTCGGCAGCGGCTGGCGCGACAGAGCCAGAACCGCCGGCTGATCTTTCAGCGAGAAGATCACCCGGTAGGCCTCGGCCACCTCGTTGGCGTCCGCCGGGCGCAGGGTCACGAGGCCGGGGATGCAGCGCAGCGAGAGGATCTGCTCCACCGGCTGGTGGGTCGGCCCGTCCTCGCCCACGCCGATCGAGTCGTGGGTGAAGATATGGAAGACCGGCAGCTCCATCAGCGAGGCGAGCCGGATCGGCGGGCGCATGTAATCGGCGAAGACGAGGAAGGTCGCGCCGTAGGCCCGCAGGCCGACGAGCCCAAGCCCGTTCACGATCGAGCCCATGGCATGCTCGCGCACGCCGAAATGGATGTTGCGCCCACCCGGCTCGAACGGGGTCAGCGAGCCCGCGCCCTCGAAGGTGAGGTTCGACTTGTTCGACGGCGCCAGATCGGCCGAGCCGCCAAGCAGGAAGGGCACGTGCTTGGCAATGGCGTTGAGCACCTTGCCGGAGGATTCGCGGGTCGCGAGGCCCTTGGCGTCGGCCTCGAAGACCGGGATGTCGCGGTCCCAGCCCTCGGGCAGACGGCCTTCCAGGAGGGCCGAGAGATCCTCGGCATGCTCCGCATCCGCCGCCTTGGCCGCCTCGAAGAAGCCCTGCCACTGAGCGTAGAGTGCCGCGCCGCGCTTGCCGATGCCGTCGGCAAAGGTGTCGTAGACGCCGTCCGGCACGAGGAACTCGGAATCCTCCGGCCAGCCATAGGCGCGCTTGGCGCCCTTTACCTCGTCGGGGCCGAGCGCGTCGGAATGGGCCTTGGCGGTGTTCTGCTTGGTCGGCGCGCCGTAACCGATGATCGAGTTGACGATGATCAGCGTCGGGCGGTCGCTCGATTGCAGGAAGGTCTCGAGCGCCGAGGCGATGGCGTGGGTGTCGTTGGCATCGGCCACCCGCAGCACCTGCCAGCCATAGGCGAGGAAGCGCGCGGCGACCTCTTCCGAGAAGGCGAGCTCGGTGTGACCCTCGATGGTGATGGTGTTGTTATCGTAGATCCAGCACAGATTCGACAGGCGCAGGTGCCCGGCGATCGAGGCGGCCTCCTGGGAGACGCCCTCCATCAGGTCGCCGTCCGAGCAGATGGCGTAGACGTTGTAGTCGAACAGCGGCAGATCGGGCCGGTTCAGGCGCTCGCCCTTGAAGCGGCCGCCCATCGCCATGCCGACGGAATTCGCGACACCCTGGCCCAGCGGGCCGGTGGTGGTCTCGACGCCGGTGGTGAAGTGGTATTCCGGGTGGCCCGGCGTGCGGCTGTCGAGCTGCCGGAACTTCTTGATGTCGTCCAGCGAGATGGCGGGGGAATTGCCGCCGTCGGTCTCGGCCACGCGGGCGAGATGCAAGAGCCCGTAGAGCAGCATCGAGGCGTGGCCCGCCGAGAGCACGAAGCGGTCGCGGTTCGGCCAGTGCGGGTGGGCCGGATCGTAGCGCAGATACCGGTTCCACAGGGTGTAGGCGACAGGCGCCAGCGCCATCGGCGCACCGGCGTGTCCGGAATTGGCCTTCTGCACCGCGTCGATCGCGAGCGTCCGGATCGTGTCGATCGCGAGCTTGTCGCCCTGGCTCAGGGCCGCCTTCGGGCTCGTGTCTGCACCGCTCATAGAGTTACCGTCTTTCTCGCTTCCATCGCCCGCCGTCTGACGGAGTGCGCCTACTGCGCCGCAATGGATTCGCCTACCCTCGACTCGGAATCCTCCGCGCCGCTGCCCCGTTCCTTCGCAGGACCGGTCGCGCGGCTGTAATTGAGGATCGTGTTGACGAGCGCAACATGCGTGAACGCCTGAGGGAAGTTCCCCACCAGCCGTTTCGCGCGCACGTCGTACTCCTCGGAGACCAATCCGAGGTCGGTGCAGACGCCGATCAGGCGCTCGATCAGCGCACGGGCCTCGTTGCAGCGGCCGAGGCCGATCAGATTGTCGGCGTACCAGAAGCTGCAGGGCAGGAACGCGCCCTCGTTGCCGGGCAGGCCGTCGGTGGTCTGGCCTTCCGTCTCGTAGCGCAGGATGAAGCCGTCGCGCATCAGATGCGATTCGACGGCCGCCACCGTGCCGACCACGCGGGGGTCGTCCTGTGGCAGGAAGCCCATATGCGCGATCAGCAGGAGGCTCGCATCGAGCGCCTTGCTTCCGTAGGATTGAACGAAGCTGTTCAGCTCGGGGTCGAACCCCTTCGCGCAGACCTCGGCGTGGATCTCGTCGCGGATCGCCTTCCAGTGCGCGACCGGCGCGTCGATGGTGTGCAGATCGTCGTCGCCGATCATCTCGACGCTGCGGATCGCCCGGTCGAAGGCGACCCAGGCCATGACCTTGGAATGGACGAAGTGGCGGCGTCCGCCGCGCACCTCCCAGATGCCCTCGTCCGGCTCGTGCCACGCCGTCTCAAGGTGTGTGATGATCGCCTGGCCGACGCGCAGACCCTCCTTGTTCTGCCCCATGCCGCGGGCGCGGGCTTGGAACAGGGCATCGAACAGCTCGCCGTAGACATCGAGCTGGAACTGCGCGATCGCCGCGTTGCCGACGCGCACGGGCTTTGAGCCCTCGTAGCCGGGCAGCCAGTCGAGTTCGATCTCCGGCAGCAGCCGCTCGCCGCCGATGCCGTAGAGGATGTGCGCCTGCTCCGGGTTGCCGGCCACCGCCCGGGTCAGCCAGTCGCGCCACGCGCGGGCCTCCTCGATGTAGCCCGAATCCATCAGCGCCAGCAGCGTGAAGGTCGAGTCGCGCAGCCAGCAGAAGCGGTAGTCCCAGTTGCGCACGCCGCCGAGTTCCTCCGGCAGGGAGGTGGTGGGCGCAGCGACGATCCCGCCGGTCGGGCGGTAGATCAGCGCCTTCAGCGTCAGCAGCGAGCGGCGCAGGATGTCGTCCCACGGCGTCTGCGCGGCGGTGCAGCGGCTCGACCATTCGCGCCAGAACCGGTTGGTGTCGTCGAGCCAGCGGCGCGGTTCGATCGGCGGCGGGTCGTCCTCGTGCGAGGCGCCGTAGCTGAGCACGAAGCGGATCGCGTCGCCCTTGTAGACCGTGAATTCCGAGACCGTGGTCTGGTGGGTGGAGCCGCGCATCGGCGCGTTGGTGCGCAGCACCACCTTGTGCGGGCCGGAGATGGCGCGGAGATCCCCGAGTTCGCTGCGCGACACCCAAGGCACCGCCGAGCCGTAATCGAAGCGCACGGCGAGATCCATGCGCATCGCCATCCGCCCGCGCACGCCCTCGACGAGGCGGATGACGTGGCTGCCGTCGCCGACGGGCATGAAATCAGTGACGCGGACCTCGCCCTCATGGGTCTTGTGCGTGGTCTCCAGCACCAGCGAGCCGCTGCGGTAGCGCCAGGAATGCTGCGCGCCCTCCGCCGCCGGGGCGAGCTTCCAGAAGCCGTGCTCCTCCGTCCCGAGCAGGCTCGCGAACAGCGCCGAGGCATCGAAGCGCGGCATGCACAGCCAATCGATACTGCCGTCGCGCCCGACCAGGGCCGCGGTGCGCCCGTCGCCGATCAGGGCGTAATCCTCGATCCGTCCCGCCATCCCGGTCTCCGTCGCCTCACGCCGAACGGCGCGGGGAAGCGCGGACTTCGGCTGCACTGGCAGAGCATCACGCGCGAAACCACAGCAGCGTCGGCGATGCGGTGGACGTGATCGTCGCTCTACCCCGCGCGAAGTGGCGCAGCGGCCGCGCTTCGCAAGGTTTCGGGACTCAACGATTGTGAAAACGGCGCGCTTCGAGGTGGCGCGCCCCGCTTCAGCGAAGATCCGCGACGAGGCTGACGACCGAGCTGCCAAGGGTCGTGACGCCGTTCGTGACACCGGTCGCCGCGCCGGAGCCTGCGCTGCGGGCCGCATCCCAGACCGCATCGACGGCGGCGAAGGGGAGGGCGCCGGCCGGCAGGAAACGACCGCCCTCTTCCTCGACGCGGGCCATGGCGGCCGGCGCCGAGACGACCGGCTCGGAGGCAGCTTTCGGCGGGCTCGCCGGCTGCGTCGTCGCCATCCGGCTGGCGGAGGGGCGGCGGCGCTCGGCGCGGGCGGCGAGGCGCGGGGGACGGGCCGGCGGTGCGGCGGCCTCGCTCGCAGCGACGAGGGGCACGAGGCGGGCGAAGGCTTCGCTCGCCGGCCCCGCCTCGACATCGGCGAGCAGGGCCTTGCCCGGATCGAACACCGTGAAGCCGGGTGCCGCGGCCATGGCCGGAACGGGCCGCGCCGATTCGACCGGCGCCATCATCGGCTCCTTGGCCGGCTCGCGGCAGATGAGCGACAGCAGGGCAGCGACCACGGCAAGGCCCAAGGTCGGCAGCAAGGGGGGAAGCACGGCGCGAGGGGTCGCGGACACGTCCGGCTTCCGCAGCGGATCGACGACGCGCATGAACCGGCCCTCCCCATAGATTCGCGAACGACTTGAGTGTGCGCCCCGGTTTGCGGCAGAAGCGGGGCCGGCCTATGTCGGTTTGTAACCGTCGTTGCGGATCGGGCGGGCATACGGCTTGCCTGCGATGCGTCCGCCCCTCACACGGCAGGCGCCTCCGCACTTGCCTTACTCGAGACGGACCGCCCCTCGTTAACCCCATGCCTTCCTCGAACGGATCGAACCGCTCCGGCCCTCGATGACCGAGACCAGCCTCACCGTCGCCGTGATCGATCCGAGCCGCGCCCGCGCGGCGATCCTGGAGGAGGGCCTTCGCGCCTCCGGCGTCGGCAACGTCGTCGTGCTTGCGGATGGGCCCGACCTCCAGGCGCGGGTGGCGAGCCTGAAGCCCGACGTGATCGTGGTCCATCTGGAGAGCCCGAGCCGGGACATGCTGGAGCAGATGTCGGGCCTGTCCCGGCACGCCGAGCGGCCGGTGGCGATGTTCGTGGACCGCTCGGACCAGACCATGATGCAGGCCGCGGTCGATGCGGGCATCTCGGCCTATGTGGTGGACGGGCTGCGCTCGGAACGGATCCGGCCGATCCTCGACATCGCGATCCTGCGCTTCAACGCCTTCGCCCGGCTCCAGCGCGAACTCGACGAGGCCCGCTCGGAACTCGCCGACCGCAAGCTGATCGAGCGGGCCAAGGGCATCCTGATGACGCGCAAGGGCATGAGCGAGGACGAGGCCTACAAGCTCCTGCGGCGGCAGGCGATGAACGAGAAGCGCAAGATCGTCGACATCGCCCGCGCCATCGTCACCGCGGCGGATCTGCTCGGATGAGGATCAGGCTCGGATACGTTCCCCTCACCGACGCCGCCCCCGTGATCGCGGCGGCGGAACTCGGGTTCGCGCGGGCCGAGGGGCTCGAGATCGAACTCGCGTGCGAGCCCTCCTGGGCGACCCTGCGCGACCGGCTGGCGCTCGGCCATCTCGACGCCGCGCACATGCTCGGTCCGCTGGCCATCGCCAGCGCGCTCGGGCTCTCGGGCCCGCAGGCCCAACTGAGCGTGCCGATGGCGCTCGGCCTCAACGGCAACGCCGTCACCGTCTCGAACGCGCTCTGGGCGGCGATGGCGCCGGGGAGCGACGAACTCGGCGATGTCGCCGCGGCCTTCGCCCGGGTCGCCCGCGCGCGGGCCGGGGAGGGGCGTCCGCTCGTCATCGGCACCGTGCATCCCTTCTCCAGCCATTCCTACCAGCTCCGCCTGTTCGCCGGCTTGAGCGGGCTCGACCTCGACGCAACGGTGCGGCTGGTCGTGGTGCCGCCGCCGGAGACGGTGGATGCGCTCCGGCGCGGGCGCATCGACGGCTTCTGCGTCGGCGCCCCCTGGAACAGCGTCGCCGTCACCGCCGGTCTCGGCCGGATCGCGGCACTCGGCTGCGAGATCGCCCCCGATTGCCCTGAGAAGGTGCTGGCGCTGCCCGCGGAGGAGGCCGAGTTCACGGCGCCGTTGGTCCGGGCCGTTCACCAAGCCGGGCTTTGGTGCGCCGATCCTGCCAACCGCGACGCCCTGAGCCGCCTGCTCGCCGAGCGCGCGGATCTCGATTCCGACGCCGCGCTCATCGCCCGTAGCCTCGGCGGCACGCTCACTGTGGATGCGACCGGAACCGAGCGGGTAAACCCGGCCTATCTGCGCCTCGGCGCCGCGACTCATCGGCCGGACCCGGACCATGGGCGCTGGCTGGTGGCGCAGATGATCGCCTGCGGGCAGGTCGCGCCGGGCAGCGATGCGGCCGAGAGGGCGGCAGCGCTCTACAGGCCGGATCTGTTCGAGGCAGCCACGAAGGGACCCGCCACCAAGCGATAGGCGCCCGTTTCGCTCCGGCGGGATCGGCTCAGACTGCGCAAGACAGCACCATCAGCCTGTTTTTTGTGCAACGCACACGAATGCCGCGTTTTTCAACGCGTGCGGCGGGGCAGACATTCCGACGCGGCGAGCCGAGGACCGCAAAACATGCCGTCCCGCACTTGGCACGGCTCCTGCAAAGCCCTTCGCACGGGCCCGCCAACGACGACGCGCCCCAAACGTCAGCAAGGCCGCTGATCCGGAATGCCCGCACGCGACGAATGTCGATCGCGCAGGCGATCCCCGGACAGCGGCTTTTTTCATGTGCGGACACCGCACCGGAGCGAAGAGCGGATGAGCATCGATCACGGCAACACGACCCGCCGCGGCGTCCTCAAGGGGGCGGCGGCCGCCCTCGCCCTCGCGGGTACCGCCCGCGCCGCCTTGCCGGCCGGTGCCTTCGCGCAGGGCGCGGGGCCGGAGGTGAAGGGGGTCAAGCTCGGCTTCATCGCGCTGACCGACGCCGCGCCGCTCTTCGTGGCCAAGGAAAAGGGCATCTTCGCCAAGTACGGCCTGCCCGAGACCGAGGTGCTGAAGCAGGCCTCCTGGGGCACCACCCGCGACAACCTCGTGCTCGGCTCCGAGGGCAACGGCATCGACGGCGCCCACATCCTCACGCCGATGCCGTACCTGATCTCGGCCGGCAAGGTGACGCAGAACAACGTGCCGGTGCCGATGTACATCCTCGGCCGGCTCAACCTGAACGGCCAGTGCATCTCGGTCGGCAAGGAATACGCGGACGACAAGATCGGCCTCGACCCGAAGGCGTTCAAAGCCGCGATCGACCGGAAGAAGGCATCCGGCAAGCCGGTCAAGGCAGCCATGACCTTCCCCGGCGGCACCCACGACCTCTGGATCCGCTACTGGCTCGCCGCCGGCGGCATCGACCCCGACAAGGACATCGAGACCATCGTCGTGCCGCCGCCGCAGATGGTGGCGAACATGAAGGTCGGCACGATGGACGTGTTCTGCGTCTGCGAGCCCTGGCACAAGCAGCTCATCAATCAGGGCATCGGCTACACCGCGCTGACGACCGGAGAACTCTGGAAGGACCACCCCGAGAAGTCGCTCGCTCTGCGCGCGGCCTGGGTCGACAAGCATCCGAATGCCGCGAAAGCCCTGCTGATGGCGGTGATGGAGGCGCAGGCTTGGTGCGATCGGCCCGAGAACTGGGATGAGCTCGCCGCCATCGTCGCCAAGCGCCAGTGGATCAACGTTCCGGTCGCCGACGTGATCGACCGGATGAAGGGCAAGTTCGACTACGGCAACGGCCGCGTCGTCGAGAAGAGCCCGGTGATGATGAAATACTGGGACAACGGCGCCGCCGGCTATCCCTTCCACAGCCACGACCTGTGGTTCCTCACCGAGGACATCCGCTGGGGCAAGTTCGACGCGGCAACCGACACCAAGGCGCTCATCGCCAAGGTCAACCGCGAGGATCTCTGGAAGGACGCCGCCAAGGCGCTCGGGGGGATCGGCATCCCCGCCTCGACCTCGCGCGGCAAGGAGACCTTCTTCGACGGCAAGGTCTTCGATCCGGAAAACCCCGCCGCCTACCTCAGCAGCCTCGACATCAAGAAGGTCGCGTGATGGCCACCGGAGCAACGCTCACCGCAACCCGCGAACGCGCCGCCGCCAAGGCCCGCGGACCCTTCATCACCCTGGCCGGGCTGCGCGGCGTCGCCGCCCGCGTCCTGCCGCCGCTCGTCGTCCTGGCGGGTTTCCTGCTGCTGTGGGAGGTGCTGTGCTCCTCCCCCACCGCCGGCCTGCCGCCGCCCTCGCGGGTGGTCACGGAGGCTTGGGACATCATCGTCGATCCGTTCTACGACAACGGCGGCACCGACAAGGGCCTGTTCTGGCATATCGCCGCGAGCCTGAAGCGCGTGGCCCTCGGATTCTCCCTCGCCGTCGTGGCGGGCGTGATGCTCGGCACGCTGGTCGGCCAATCCGACTGGGCGATGCGCGGGCTCGACCCGATCTTCCAGATCCTGCGCACGATCCCGCCGCTGGCATGGCTGCCGCTCTCGCTCGCCGCCTTCCGCGACGGCCAGCCCTCGGCGATCTTCGTGATCTTCATCACCTCGATCTGGCCGATCATCATCAACACGGCGGTCGGCATCCGCAACATTCCGCAGGACTACCGCAACGTCGCCGCGGTCATCCGCCTGAACCCGATCGAGTTCTTCGTGAAGATCATGCTGCCCTCGGCAGCACCCTACATCTTCACCGGTCTTCGCATCGGCGTCGGCCTGTCCTGGCTCGCCATCGTCGCGGCCGAGATGCTGATCGGCGGCGTCGGCATCGGCTTCTTCATCTGGGATGCGTGGAACTCGTCGCACATCTCCGAGATCATCGTCGCCCTCGTTTATGTCGGGCTCATCGGCTTCGTCCTCGACCGGCTGGTCGCCGGGCTCGGCGTGCTCGTGACCCGCGGCACCTCCGCAAGCTGAGGGATCAGGAACATGGCTCATCTCTCCCTCTCCCAGGTCGGCATCACCTTCCGCCGCGGCGGCAAGGCATCGGAAGTGCTGCGCGACGTGAACCTCGACATCGCCAAGGGCGAGTTCGTCTCGATCATCGGCCATTCGGGCTGCGGCAAGTCGACGGTGCTCAACATCGTCGCCGGCCTGCTCAAGGCCTCGACCGGCGGCGTGCTGCTCGATGGACGTGAAGTGAACGCCCCCGGACCCGACCGCGCGGTGGTGTTCCAGAACCACTCGCTCCTGCCGTGGCTCACCGTGCGCGAGAACGTGGCGCTGGCCGTGGACAAGGTTTTGAAGGGCAAGAAGACGCGCGCCGAGCGCAACCAGTGGATCGAGCACAACCTCGCGCTCGTGAACATGATGCACGCCGCCGACAAGCGCCCGAACGAGATCTCGGGCGGCATGAAGCAGCGCGTCGGCATCGCCCGCGCGCTCGCCATGGAGCCGACCGTGCTGCTCATGGACGAGCCGTTCGGTGCACTCGACGCGCTGACCCGCGCCCACCTTCAGGATCAGACCATGGAGATCCAGCAGCGGCTCAAGAACACCGTCATCATGATCACCCACGACGTGGACGAGGCGGTGCTGCTCTCGGACCGCATCGTGATGATGACGAACGGGCCCTCGGCCACCATCGGCGAAATCCTGCCCGTGCCGCTGGCGCGCCCCCGTCGCCGGCTCGACCTCGTGGAGGACGCCACCTACGTCCACGCCCGCGCCGCGGTGCTGGAATTCCTCTACGCCCGCCACGCCAAGCCGGCTCTGGCGGCCTGAGCCGACGCCCTTCGAAACCTGCGATCCCACTCCCCCCTCATCCCGAGGTGCCGCGTAGCGGCCTCGAAGGAGGGCTCCAGGGATCGCGAAACATCTGGAGCCCTCCTTCGAGGCCTCCGCTGCGCTCCGGCACCTCAGGATGAGGGGGCGGAATGGAACAGTCCAACAAAGTATCCCGATGCCGTCAGATACCCAGACCATGAAGGAAAGACTCGTCGTCGTCGGCAACGGCATGGCCTCGCTCCGCTTCCTCGAGCGGCTGACCGAGCGCGCGCCGGGCCGCTACGACGTGACGGTGGTCGGCGCCGAGCCGGTGGCGGCCTATAACCGGGTGCTGCTCTCCTCGCTGCTCGGCGGCGAGGTGGACGAGGCGGCCTGCGGCTTCCGCCCGCTCTCCTGGTACGAGGAGCACGGCATCCGCCTCGTCACCGGCGCGCCGGTCACCGAGATCGACCGGGCGAACCGCATCGCCCTCGTCGGCTCCGCCCATGTGCTACCCTACGACAAGCTGGTGCTGGCGGTGGGCTCGCTGCCGATCCGGCTGCCGCTGCCGGGCATCGACCTGCCCGGCGTCCTCACCTTCCGCGATTTCGCCGACGTGGCGGCGATCCGCAAAGCGGCCGTCGAGCATGCCAAGGCCGTGGTGATCGGCGGCGGCCTGCTTGGGCTCGAGGCCGCGGTCGGGCTCGCCCGGCTCGGGGTCGACACGACCCTGGTCCACGTCATGGACCGGGTGATGGAGCGCCAGCTCGACCACGCCGCCGCCCGCCTCGTGCGCACGGCGATGGAGGCCCGCGGCGTCAAGGTGATGGTGTCGGCCGACACCGCCGCGATCGAGGGCGACGGGCGCGTCGAACGCCTGCGGATGAAGGACGGCAGCGTGATCCCGGCCGACCTCGTGGTGATGTCGGTCGGCATCCGCGCCTCGACGGCCCTGGCGCAGTCCTGCGGGCTCGCCTGCGGGCGCGGCATCACGGTGGACGACCGGATGACCACCTCCGACCCGGCGATCCATGCGCTCGGCGAATGTGCCGAGCACCGGGGCGTCGTTTACGGCCTCGTCGAGCCCGCCTACGAGCAGGCCGAGGTGCTGTCGCGGGCCCTTCTCGGCGAGGCGGCGGCCTATCCCGGCACGTCCCTTGCCACGAGCCTCAAGGTGTCGGGCGTAGCCGTCTTCTCGGCCGGATCGGTCGATACGCCCGAGGGCGCCGAGGCGGTCGTGATGCACGATGCCGCCGCCGGCCTCTACCGCAAGCTGATCATCGCCGATGGCCGCCTCTTAGGCGCGGTCTTCGTCGGCGATATCGCGGAGCAGGCGCGCTGCAAGGAGCTGATCCGCTCCGGCGCGCCTCTCTCCCCAGACGACCGGGACGACCTGATGTTCGGCCCGGCCCCGAAAACCCTCGCAGCGTGAGTGAGGCGATGGCAGACGAATTCAACGCCGAGCAGAAGCGGTATCTCGAAGGCTTCGCCTCCGGCATCGCCGCCGCCCGCATGACCGGTGGCCTCGCGGCGGGCCAAGCCCCGGCGAGCACGCCGGCCGAGCCCACGGGCCCGGATGCGGTCCATATCAAGGCGCAGATCCGCACCGTGCAGGAGGGCGGCAAGCTTTGCGATCAGGAGAAGTGGAAGCGCGCCGAGAGCCCGTTCGACGGCCATAACCGCCTGAAGGCGGAGGCCGCGACCGGCAAGGCTCCGAAGCCCGAGGACAATTTCCGCTGGCGCTACCACGGCATGTTCTGGGTTGCGCCGACCCAGACGTCCTTCATGTGCCGGATTCGGGTTCCCAACGGCATCCTGAACCACTGGCAATTCGCCGGCCTCGCCGACCTCGCGGATGCCCATGGCGGCGCTTACAGCCACGTCACCACTCGCGCGGGCCTGCAGGTGCGCGAGATCGCGCCCGAACACGCCCAGCCCTTCCTCGACGGGCTGATTGATCTCGGCCTGACCGCGCAGGGTGCGGGCGCCGACAACATCCGCAACGTCACCGGCTCGCCGGCCGCCGGCATCGACGCGCGGGAACTGCTGGACACGCGGCCTCTCACCAAGGCTTGGCACAACTGGATCCTGAACGACCGCTCGCTCTACGGCCTGCCGCGCAAGTTCAACGTTTCGTTCGACGGCGGCGGCGTGACGCCGGCGCTCGAAGAAACGAACGACATCGGCTTCCAGGCGATCGAGGTGCTGGAGGGGGCCGCGGTCGCGCCGGGCGTCTGGATGCGCCTCGTGCTCGGCGGCATCTCCGGCCACAAGGATCTGGCCCGCGACACCGGCATCGTCCTCAAGCCCGAGGATTGCAATCGCGTGGCCGACGCGATCATCCGGGTCTTCATCGAGAACGGCGACCGGACCAATCGCAACAAGGCCCGGATGAAGTACGTCCTCGACGCCTGGGGCTTCGACAAGTACATCGCCGCCGTCGAGGAGAAGCTCGGACGCACGCTCGACCGGGTCGACGCCGCCCATGTCGCGCCCCGCCGGCCGACCGACCGCTTCAGCCATGTGGGCGTGCACGCCCAGGCCCAGCCCGGCTTGAACTGGGTCGGCGTGGTGCTGCCCGTGGGCAAGATGACCACCGACCAGATGCGCGGGCTGGCGAAGGTCGCGGCCGAGTGCGGCGACGGCCAGATCCGCATGACGGTCTGGCAGAACTTCATCTTCTCCGGCGTGCCGGACGCCAAGGTGGCAGAGGTCGAGGCCCGCGTGGAAGCGCTCGGCCTCACCATCAAGGCCGCCGGCATCCGCTCCGGGCTCGTCGCCTGCACCGGAGCCCGCGGCTGCAAATTCGCCGCCTCCGACACCAAGGGCCACGCGATGATCATCGCGGATCACGTCGAGCGGACCGTGCCGGCGCTGGACGTGCCGGTGAACGTCCACCTCACCGGCTGCCACCATAGCTGCGCCCAGCACTACATCGGCGATATCGGCCTGATCGGCGCGAAGGTCGTCGTCTCGGAGGAGGGCGATACCGTCGAGGGCTACGACATCGTCGTCGGTGGCGGCTTCGCCGAGAACCCGAAGATCGGCACCGAGATCTGGAAGGCGGTGAAGGCCGAGGACGCGGCGACCCGCGTCGAGGCGCTGCTCAACGCCTATCTCGCCCGCCGCCAGGGCCCGGAGGAGAGCTTCCAGGCCTTCACCGCGCGCACCGGCCCCGAAGCCCTGCGCGACGCCGCCGAAGAACAACCCGCCCTCAGAGCCGCCGCATGACCCAGCACGTCGCGCCCCCGCTCGTTCTCATCCCCGAGAGCGCCCCGTTCAACGCCGACCAGCGTTCCTGGCTGTCGGGCTACTTCGCCGCGCTCCTCGGCCCCGCCGTGGAAGGCGCCACCGCGCTCGCCCCCGGCGAAGCGCCCTCGACAGGCCCGACGCTCGCCGACAACGACGACGCGCCCTGGCACGACCCGTCGATGCCGATCAACGATCGCATGGCGATCGCCAAGGACCGTTCCGAGCCGCAGAAGCTGATGGCCGCCATGGCCCAGCAGGATTGCGGACAGTGCGGCTACAACTGCGCCGACTATGCCAACGCGATCTTCCTCAAGAGCGAGGAGCGGCTGAACCTTTGCCAACCCGGCGGCAAAGAGACGCTCCGGATGCTGAAGAAGCTCGACGAGGAGTTCGGCGCTGCAGGTGGCACGGCCGCTCCGAAGGCGGAGGCGGGCGATGCTCCGAAGAAGGAGCCGGAACTCGGGCCGCTGGGCTTCTGCCGCGAGAACCCGGTCGAGGCGACCTTCCTCTCCCGCACGCGCCTCAACGCGCCCGGCGGCGAGAAGGAGACGTGGCATATCGAGATCGACTTGGCGGGCACGCCGATCACCTACGAGGCGGGCGATTCCCTCGGCCTGTTCCCGGCCAACGCCCCGGCCCTGGTCGATGCGGTCATCGCCGAACTCGGCACGCGGCCCGAGCGGATGATCGCGGGCAAGACCCTGCGCGACCGGCTGCTGACCGAATATTCGCTCGGGGCCGCGCCGGACAACCTCTACCAACTCCTCTCGCTCCTGACCTCGGGCGCCGCCCGGAAGAAGGCGCAGGCGCTCGCGGCCGGCGAGGACCCGGACGGCGATGCACAGCATCTCGACGTGCTCGGCGCACTCCACAAGTTCCCCGGTGCGCGTCCCGACGCCGAGGTCTTCTTGGAGGCGCTCGATGAGTTGCAGCCGCGGCTCTACTCGATCTCCTCCTCGCCGAAGATGGATACCGGCCGGGTTTCGCTCACCGTCGATGCGGTGCGCTACAGCCACCGCTCGCGGCTTCGCCTCGGCGTCGCCTCCACGCATCTCGGCGAGCGCCTGCCCGAGCAGACCAAAGTCCGGATCTACCTGCAGAAGGCGCACGGCTTCGGCCTGCCGGAGGATGCAGGCAAGGACGTGATCATGTGCGGCCCCGGCACCGGTGTCGCCCCGTTCCGCTCCTTCCTGCGCGAGCGGGCGGCGACGAAGGCGCCCGGCCGCAACTGGCTGTTCTACGGCCATCAGCGGCAGGCGACCGACTTCTTCTACAAGGAGGAGCTGAACGGCCTGAAGGACGAGAAGGTGCTGACTCGCCTCTCGCTCGCTTGGTCGCGCGACGGCACGGAGAAGACCTACGTGCAGGACCGGATGCGCGAGAACGGCGCCGAGCTGTGGAAGTGGCTGGAGGGCGGCGCCCACTTCTACGTCTGCGGCGATGCAAAGCGCATGGCCAAGGACGTGGAGCGGGCGATCATCGACGTCGCCGCGCAGTTCGGCGGCAAGAACCCTGACGAGGCCGTGGCCTACCTCGCCGCCTTGAAGAAGACCGGGCGCTATCAGGCGGACGTATACTGAGGGGAAGGGGTCCCCCTCCCGCCACCTCAGGCGGCCGGGTTGACCCGCGGGTCGGCCCGCAGACGCGCCGCGGCGAGATCGACGAAGGCGCGGGTCTTGGCCGGCGCCCGTCGCCCCTCCGGGCTCACGACATGGATCGGAACCGGGGCCTCCTCGTCCTCGTCGAGGAGGATGCGCAGGCGCCCTTCCGTCACCGCCGACGCGACCTGATAGGACAGCAGCCGCGCGATCCCCCATCCATCGACGGCAGCCGCCAGCGCCGCATCGACCGTGTTGCAGACGAGCCGGGGATGGACGTTCACCGTGCTGCGCCGCTCGGGCCCGAACCGCCATTCCGGCAGGGCGCCGGAGTTTGACGAGCCGATCACCGCGTGATCGCGCAGGTCGCGCGGCGTCTGGGGCACGCCGTACCGCTCCAGATAGCTCGGTGCGGCGCAGACGACCCGGCGCACGCTACCGACGCGGGTCGCCGTGAGCCCGGAATCGGCCAGATGGCCGATCCGCACCCCGACATCGATACCCTCCTCGATCAGGTTGACGATCCGGTCGAGGAACAGCGCGCGGACCGCCACCGCCGGGTGGCGCGCGAGATAGTCGGTCGCCACCGGCAGCACGTAGAGCCGCCCGAACTGCACCGGCGCCGTCAGCGTCAGGACACCGCTCGGCGTCGCGGCCGAGCCCGCGGCGGTGGCCTCCGCTTCCGCGATCTCGGCGAGGATGCGGCGGCAATCCTCGAGATAACGCCCGCCCGCCTCGGTGAGCTTCACCGAGCGCGTGGTGCGGATGAACAGCCGCGCCCCGATCGCCGCTTCGAGCGCCGCCACGGCCCGGGTGACGGCGGCCGGGCTCATGCCCAGCGCGCGTCCCGCCCCGGCGAAGCCGCCGCTCTCGGCGACCCGCACGAACACCCGCATTCCTTGCAGCCGGTCCATGACGCCCCCTCCGTGCAACGGGCAGAGTGGCGATTGTTCCACTGCACGCAACAGTCGCTTGCCGACAATGCCAGTTCACCCCGCCACGGAGAAGGAGTGTGATCCAACCCGCGGCCCATCCCGCGGCCGAGAGGAGACGACACCGTGAAGCTCTACAGCCTGACGCTCTCGGGCCATGCCCACCGGGCCCGCCTGTTCCTGTCGCTGGTCGGCCAGCCCTATGACACCGTCGAGGTCGATTTCGCCGGGGGGCAGAACCGCGCCCCGGCTTTTCTCGCGATCAACCCGTTCGGGCAGGTCCCCGTCCTCGACGACGACGGGACCATCGTGCCGGATTCGAACGCCATCCTCGTCTACCTCGCAAAGAAGCTCGGACGCAGCGACTGGCTGCCCGAGGATGCGGCAGGGGCCGCACGGGTGCAGCGTTGGCTCTCCGTCGCGGCCGGGCCGATCGCCTTCGGCCCCTGCGCCGCCCGCCTCGTCACGCTGTTCGGCGCCCGCTTCGATGCGGAGGAGGTGATCGCCCGCGCCCATAAGATTTTGGCTCTGATCGAGGCGGAACTCTCGTCCCGCGACTGGCTCGCCGCCGACCGTCCGACCATCGCCGACGTGGCGCTCTACAGCTACATCGCCGCCGCGCCCGAGGGGAACGTCGATCTTGCGGCCTATGAGAACGTCCGCGCCTGGCTCGCCCGGATCGAGGCGCTGCCCCGTTTCATCGCGCTTCCGGCCTCGCCGGTCGGCCTGAACGCTGCGGGAGACCGAGCATGAACACGCAGGCAGCATCCTCTCCCTGGCACCGGGGCGAGGTGGCGATTCAGGAGCGCGTCGGCATCGCCGAGCGGATGGCCGAACTCGGCCCGCGGGTGATCCGCGATCACCTGACCGAGCAGCACCGGGCGTTCTTTCCGCTCCTGCCCTTCATCGTGCTCGGAAGCGTGGATCGAGAGGGCCGCCCCTGGGCGACGTTGCGGGAGGGAAGGCCGGGCTTTCTTCACGCGCCGGACCCGTTTCGGCTCCAGGTGGAGGGAAGCCGCGAGCCGGACGATCCCGCCGAGGCGGGGCTGGCGGACGGCGACGGCGTAGCCGTGCTCGGCATCGAACTGGCCACGCGCCGCCGCAACCGCCTGAACGGTATCGTCGAGCGCACGGGGCCGGAGGGCTTCGCGATCCGCGTCGAGCAGAGCTTCGGGAATTGCCCGCAGTACATCCACAGTCGGCAGGAAAGCCCCCGCGACGGAGCGCGGGCAGCTCGGCCCCGCCCCGTCCTGTCGCACAGGCTCGATCCGGCGGCGCAGCGGCTCGTTGCGGCAGCCGACACATTCTTCGTGGCGAGCTTCGTCGAGCACCCAGGAGGCCGGCGGGAGGTCGATGTCTCGCACCGGGGAGGGCGGGCCGGCTTCGTGCGGGTCGGCGCGGAGGGCAGCCTCACGGTGCCCGACTATTCCGGCAACCGCTTCTTCAACACGCTGGGCAACCTTCTGGCGAACCCGCGGGCGGGGCTGGTCTTTCCGGATTTCGCGACCGGCGATCTGCTGCAGATGAGCGGACGCACCGAGATCGTGCTCGATCCCGCGGAGGACGAACGGATCGACGGCGCCGAGCGCCTGTGGCGGTTCGTGCCGGAGCGGGTCGTGTTCCGGGCTGGCGCGCTGGGGCTGCGCTTCATCGAGCCCAGGGCGGCGTCGTCAACGGCTCAGTCGGATTTGCGCCCGCAGCGGATGTAGTTCGCCTGGCCCTTGCCGCTGGACCAGGTGAGCCGGTCGTGCTCGACGAGGAGGCGGACCTGCGAGGTCCAGCGGCGGCCGCGCTCGCTGCAATCGGCGGCCATGGTCCAGGCGCTGCCCTCGCGGCGGTTGTTGCGGAAGCGGCAGATGGTGCGCCCGGCCCTGGCGCCGTCCTCGTTGATCGTGGCGGGCAGGAAGCCGCGGCGGCGCTGCCGCTGGCCGCAGGCCACCGGATTCGGCCCCCAGATGCCGACGAAGGCCGCGCGCTCCACCAGCGGCGCGGCGGGTCGCGGCTCGGCCGGGGGCACGACCGTCTCCAGCGGGGGTGCGGGCGCGGCGACCGTGAGCACCCGCGGCGGGTTGGCGACGGGCATGGCCGGCCGCTCCGGCTCGGGAATCCGCACCTCCGGGACGTCGATGCCGTCGGTCGCCGCGAATCGGGTCTGGCCGGCGGGCGCCGCCACGGGCCCGTCATCGGTGAGTACGACCAGTGTGTAGGCGAACAGGGCGCCCCAGCCCGCGGCCAGGATCACCGGGATCGCGAGGCGTCGCGACAGGGCCGCGGAGGTCACCTCCCGTGCCCCATCACCGGTCCCGCCGGCCTCCTGCGCGCCGTCTGCCGTCATCGGCCCTGCCGCCGCCCCTCTCGCCGCCTCTTCGGCCTGTGCTCCCGATATCAGCATTCTCGCATCCGAGACGATGTTCCAGAGCCTGCGCCGTGCGGCGCATTCCCCGAAATGGCCCACGGCCCTTGTGGCCCGCGTTCCAAGATAGACACGGGGATAGACGCCGGGAATGCGGCAGCGGCACGGCAACCCCTTCCCGCCGCAAGCGGAACCTGCCATGGTCAAGCTTGGCGGCCGCGACGGCCGTCGACCGTACCGGTGTGATGAAACCTGTCACCCTCGCCGTTCTCGGCTCGGCACTGGCGCCCCTGCTGACGTCGCCCTTTGCCTTTGCTCCCGCCATGGCCCAGCCGCGCACACAGACGGCGCGCCCGACTTGCGTGGAGGCGATGGCCCAGGTGAAGGCGGAAGGCGAGGCGACGCTCAGCTTCGGCGGGCGCCCGCCCGAGCGGTTGGTGCGCGACCGCAGTTTCTGCGAACTCAGTGAAATTGCCGAGTTGCGCTTCGTCCCGACCCGCGACAACCCCCAATGCCCGATCGGCTACCGCTGCCGCGAGCCGGATTACGGTGATTGGAACTGGGACGCGAATTGACGGCCGAGAGACCGCGGAAACGGCCTCGGACGTCGTCCCGGAGTTCGTCCACGGTGTCGCACCCGGCAGCCCGCGGCGCTGGCGGGCAGCAGCCCTACCCCTCGACATGACCGAAAATTCACGTGACAGGCGCGGCTGCGCGCCACGTTCTTGCCACGACCGATAGCCAGGGCCGCCGCATTCGGCGGTTGAACCCGTCCATCGGCGCGCCATCCGCTATCAGGGTGGCAGAGCCGGTGCAGCGAGAAGGAATGACCCGCGTGGCCGCATTGAAGAGCAGGCTCGGCATCCAGGCCGTGCTGACGGCGCTCGTCGCGCTCCTGCTGCTGGCCATGCCGGGAATTCCGAGCCCACCGCTCTACGTCTCGCTCGCGGGCTTCGCGATGGCGGGCATCCTCATCGCCTCGAACAACCTCTCGGCCTACCTCAAGATCTTCGTCTCGGTTTACGGCATCGGCTACCTGCTGCTGGCCGGCGCCAAGACCCTGGCGACGATGGGCGCCCTGCCGGGCGTCGTCGCGGCGCTGCTCCCGCCGGATTTCGCGGCAACGGGTTCCGTGGTGTTCGGAGGAATCGTTCTCGCAGTCTCGTACTGGAAGCCGATCCGCGAGATCACCCTGATTGCCGACCCCTACTTCGCCAGCCACGACGCGCCGAGCCGGGAAATCGGGATGTTCCGCCGGTTCGGGCGCACGGAGGGACAGGTCGGCCGCAACCTCGTGGCGCTGTCGATCTTCGTCAGCTTCGCGGACGTCGCGTTGACGCTGCGGTTCAACTTCTTCTACCGCGACATGTACAACGCGCTGCAGGAATTCGACGCGCCCACCTTCTGGTATCAGCTTGGCTACATCTTCGTGCCGCTGGCGATCCTCAACGTCGTGATCGGCATGTTCGACATTTACGTCGATTCCGGCTTGCAGCTCCGCTGGCGCACCTGGCTCACCCACAATCTCTACGAGCGGTGGCTGGGGGATGGCACGCATTACCGCATCCCCTTCGTCGACGAGCACGCCGACAACCCGGACCAGCGCATCCAATCGGACGTCAACAACTTCATCGCCCAGACCACGACGCTCTCGACCCGGCTGCTGTCGCAGGCGGCGCAGCTCGTCTCCTTCATCGTCATCCTGTGGACGCTCTCGCGCGACTTCGTGCTGCCGTTCACCGATGCCGTGGTCCCCGGCTTCCTCGTCTGGCTGGTGATCGCCTACGCCGTGGTCGGCACGTGGCTCACGCACCTCATCGGCAAGCCGCTCATCGGCCTCGACTACCGGCAGGAGCAGGTGGAGGCGGATTTCCGCTTCGCCCTGGCACGTAACCGCATCTACTCGGAGCAGATCGCCCTGCTGCGCGGCGAGCGGGCCGAGGCTTCGCGGCTCTCCACCCTGTTCCACGCCATCGTCGACAACTACGTCGGCATCATCTTCCGGCGCATCAAGCTGATCGCCTTTACCTTCAGCTACCGGCAGGCGAGCACGATCTTTCCGCTCGTCATCGCCGCGCCGTCGTTCTTCGCCAAGAAGATCACCCTGGGCGCTCTGCAGCAGACCGCGAACGCGTTCAGCAACGTCCAGGGTTCGCTGAACTTCTTCATCACTTCCTACACCATCCTCGCCGCCTACAAGGCGAACACCATGCGTCTCGGCTCGTTCAAGCGGGCGATGACCAAGGCCGAGGCCCTGGCCGGGGCGAGCTACGGCCTCGCCAACGGCAACGACACCGCCGGCGGCGTGACCGCTCGCGATCTAACCCTGGCGCTGCCCGACGGCCGCGAGATCGTGCGGGCGGGCGCACTCGAACTACCGAAAGGCGGGGCGACTCTGGTCACCGGTCCCTCGGGCTCGGGCAAGTCGACCCTGTTCCGGGCGATCGCCGGGATCTGGCCGTTCGGCAAGGGCCGGGTCGACGTGCCGGCCGGACAATCGGCGCTGGTTCTGCCGCAGCGGCCCTACATCCCGCTCGGCTCCCTGCGCGGCGCGGTGGCCTATCCGAACACGGTCGACCGGTTCTCCGACGAGGCGATTCGCGAGGCGCTTCGCGCCGCGCAACTCCCGCAACTCGCGGACCGGCTCGACGAGGTCGATACCTGGGACCGGCGCCTGTCGGGCGGCGAGCAGCAGCGCCTCGCCATCGCGCGGGCGATCCTGGCGAAACCCGACTGGCTGTTCCTCGACGAATCGACCGCCGCCCTCGACGAGGACACCGAGGCCGAGATCTACCGGACGCTGCGCACGACGATGCCCCGCACGACCATCGTCTCGATCGGCCACCGCTCGACCCTGCACAAGCACCACGACCGGCGCGTCGAGATGAAGCCGGCCGAGGGCGGTCGCTTCGAGCCGCGCCTGTCGCCGATACCGGCTCCGGCGGAGTAGGGGCAGACACCTTCCGTTACGGGGCGGACGGCGCCACCCCTTCGCCAAGACGCCTGTGCGGCCGATCCAGGACCCCTCCTTTCGCGGCCCGGAGCCTTCTCTCGCCCGATCAAAAGTTCGATTAACAGTTGCTTTAGACGGACCGCGATTGCAGCTTCGGCGGCGTGCGCCGTGCGACTCAATCCCGGGCGGGGGAGGGGATGATAGAGGGACCGCGCTATCTGGGGATCATCACGGGCGTGTTCTGCGGTGCGCTCGTCTCGACCATCATCCTGTCGGGCAAAATCGCGAGCGTTGCCGGATACAACTTTCCAGCCTCGATTGTCCTGTTCCCCCTCGCTTTCCTGATCGGCGACGTCCTGACCGAGGTGTACGGCTACTCCGCAGCGCGGCGGGCGGTGTGGGCGGGGCTCATCGCCGAACTCCTCTGGATCGGCTCCTATCTCGCCGCGGCGGCGCTGCCTCCGGCCTCGTTCTGGCCGCACCAGGAAACGTTTCTGTCACTGCTGGGGCAGACACCCCGCATCGCGGTCGCGGGTATGGTCGCCTATGTCTGCGGCGAGTTCGTCAACGCCTACGTGCTCGCCCGCATGAAAGTCGCGAGCGGCGGCCGCGGCTTGAGCCTGCGGCTGATCGGATCAACGGTGGTCGGGTCGGCGACCGACACCGCGGTCGTGCTCGTCATCGCTTTCGCGGGCGTGTTTCCCGCCCTCGAACTCCTGAAAATGGGTCTCGTCGTCTGGGGCCTGAAGGTCGCCTGGGAAATCGTGGCGCTGCCGTTCTCGCTGCCGGCCATCCGATGGCTGAAGCGGCAGGAACGGATCGACCATTTCGACGTCGCGACTGACTTCAACCCCTTCCGGCTGCAGCGCTGACGACGATCCATCGCTCGGGCATGATGAACGGCGTAAGGCCGTACGGGGCGGCAGGATCGGGCCCGTTCGCCCGCTCGGAGCGACAGCATGACCGACCTCGCGATGAACAAGGCGAACGTCGTCGCCTTCTACGAACTGATGTTCAACGAGAGCCGGCCGCGCGAGGCGATCGAGCGTTACGCCGGTGACGACTACATCCAGCACAACCCCCACGTGGCGAGCGGCAAGGACGGCTTCATCGCCTATTTCGAGCGCATGGCCCGCGAATGGCCCGGCAAGCGGGTCGAGGTGAAACGGGCGGTCGCCGAGGGTGATCTGGTCGTGCTGCACTGTCTCCAGCACTGGCCGGGCGACCATGATTATGCGGCCATCGACATCTTCCGGCTCGATGACGGCGGCCGGATCGTCGAGCACTGGGATGTCCTACAGATCCTGCCCGAACACTCTGCCAATGCGAACGGGATGTTCTGAGACTTTTTTCGGACCGCCCGCTGGCCGTTGCGACGGGAGGCAAACGGTGTCCGGTCGCGGGCTCGAGAGGGTCGAACGAACACCCGCTCAGACGCCGGCCGCGTCCAGAAGCCCCTCGACCATGCCGCGATAGCCGCCGCCGAACAGGCGCCAATGCACCAGGGCCGGCCAGAGTTGGTAGATCGGCAGGCGCTCCGCCGCGCCGGGCTCGGGCGCGCCGTAAGCCGCGCGGAAGGCGGGGCCGGGCCGTCCGAACAGACCCAGCATCGCCAGATCGACCTCGGCATGGCCGTGATAGCAGGCCGGATCGATCAGCCCCGAGACCCGCTCGCCCGCGTAGAGCACGTTGCCGCCCCACAGGTCGCCGTGGAGCAGGGCTGCGCGGGGGCGCTCCGGCAGGCGGTTCTTCAGATCGTTCGCCAGCCGCTCGACCCGCCGGAACAGCGAGGGCGGGAGGTGCCCGGCATGGCAGAGCAGGCGCCGCCGGCCCCAGAAGGCGGGCCAGTCGTCGTCCCAGGCATTCTCGATGGCGACGGGGCCGAACGCGTAATCGGCGTGCCAGCCGTAGCGCTCGCCCTCCGCCGCGTGCAGGCAGGCGACGACCCGGCCGAGATCGGCGTCGGTGCCCGGTCCGGAACCGGTATCGGGCAGGCATTCGAGCACGAGCACCGTCTCGTCCGCGGCGAGCACGGCGGGCGCCGGGGCACCGGTCGCCGCGATGGCCACGAGCATCCGGGCCTCTTCCCGCGGCGCCGACCCGGTCTTCGCCACGGCCTCGCGCCCATCCCCCAGCCTCAGGCGGACGCATTCGGACAGGTCGCCGCCCGCCATCGGCCGTGACTCGGCGAGGGACGTGCCGAGCAGATCCGCCGCGCGGCGGGCGAGGTCGCTCATTCCACTCCGGCGATCCGACGGCCGAGGGCTCGGGCGCCCGCCGTCACATCGGCCCAGGTGGTGTCGAAGCCGGCGTCGGCACCGTAATAGGGGTCGGCCACCGGCTCGCCCGCCCGGCCCGGCACGTGGTCGAGAAGCAGGCTCAGTTCGGCCCACGACCCTTCGGGCCGTAGGGCGCGCAGCCGCACAAGATTGGAGAGATCCAGGGCGACGACGTGATCGAACCGCTCGAAATCGGCCGGCGTGACCTGACGCCCGCGATAGCCCGCAATGTCGACGCCGTTGGCCCGCGCCACCGCGATCGCGCGGGGGTCGGGCGGCTCGCCGACGTGCCAGTCGCCGGTGCCGGCGGAATCGACCGTGACGTCGAGCCCGATCCGCGCCGCCTCCTGACGGAAGGCGGCCTCGGCCAGCGGCGAACGGCAGATATTGCCCAGGCACACGAACAGGATCGCGGAGCGGGAAGGCTCGGTCACGCCATAGCCTTTCCAAGCGGCCGCGTCGCCGCCTCCAGCCAGTCCCGCGTCGGCCCGTCGAGATCCTGCGACAGGGCCTCACGCACCCGCGCGTGGTAGGCGTCGAGCCACGCCGCGTCGTCCGCACCGAGCACGGCCGGGTCGATCAGCCGCCGGTCGATCGGGGCCAGCGTCAGGGTCTCGAAGCCGAGCATCGTCCGATCGCCGCCGGGTATCGTCCGCGCCTCGACGAGGATCAGGTTCTCGATGCGGATGCCGTAGGCGCGGCTGCGATAGTAGCCCGGCTCGTTCGAGAGGATCATGCCGGGCTTCAACGCCACCGTGCCGGTCTTGGCGATGCGCTGCGGACCCTCGTGGACCGAGAGGAAGGCGCCGACGCCGTGGCCGGTGCCGTGGTCGTAATCGAGCCCGGCCTGCCACAGGCTCATCCGGGCCAACGCATCGATCTGTGCCCCCGTCGTCCCGTCGGGAAAGACGGCGCGGGCGATGGCGATATGGCCCTTCAATACGCGGGTGAAGCGGTCGCGCATCTCGTCCGTCGGCGTGCCGATGGCGACGGTGCGGGTGATGTCGGTTGTGCCGTCGGCGTATTGCGCGCCGGAATCGATCAGGAAGAGTTCGCCGGGCTGCGCCGTGCGGTCGGTGGCGCGGGTGACGCGGTAATGGACGATGGCGCCGTTGGGCCCAGAGCCGGAAATCGTCGGGAAGGAGACGTCGCGCAGCCCGCCGCCCTCCTGGCGGAAATCCTCCAGCGCCTCGACGGCGGCGATCTCGCTCACCCCCTCGGGCGCGGCCCGGTCGAGCCAGGCGAGGAAGCGCGTCACGGCAAGGCCGTCGCGGTGGTGGGCGGCGCGGGTACCGGCGATCTCGGCCGCGTTCTTGACCGCCTTCATGGCGGTGACCGGATCGGCGCCGACATCGGCGACGCCCCCGGCGGCCTCGACGCGATCCTTGAGGGCCGCCGCCCCCGTCGCCGCATCAATCCGCACGCGCTTGGCGCCGGTGCACAGACCGGCGAGATCCGCGTCGAAGGCGCTGCGCGGGCGAAGGTCGGCCAGCGTTTCGAGGGCGGCGCGCAGGTCGGCATCGATCTGCGGCGAGGTGAGGTAGAGGGCGGCCCGGCCCTCGCGGGGCAACAGCGCGTAGCCGAGCGCCAGCGGCGTGTGGGCGATGTCGGCACCCCGCAGGTTGAAGGTCCAGGCGAGGTTGTGGGGATCGGAGATCACCAGGGTGTCGAGCCCGCCCTCGTCCAGTGCGGCGCGGATGCGGTCGAGCTTTTCAGCCCGCGTTTCGCCCGCGAGATCGTCGGGATGGACCGCGACACGGCCGGCGGGTGCCCGGGGCCGCCCGGCCCAGACCGCATCCACGAGATTGTCCGGCACGGCGCGCAGCGACGCTCCCGCCTTGATGGCGGCGCGCTCCAGGCGGGCGACGCCGTCGGGCGTGTGAAGCCAGGGATCGTAGGCGAGGGTCTGGCCGGGCTTCAGGTGGGTGCCGAGCCAAGCCTCGGGTGTCGTCTCGGCGAGCGGCACCACGGTGATGATCCCGGTCTCGACCTGCTCCGGCGCCTGGAGGGTGTAGCGGCCATCGACGAACAGGGCGGCCTCGTCGGCGAGCACGATCGCGAGGCCGGCCGACCCGGTGAAGCCGGTGAGCCACGCGAGCCGCTCGGCATTGGCCGGCACGTATTCCGACTGATGCTCATCGGCCCGGGGCACGACGAAGCCGTCGGCGCGGATCTCGCGGAGCGCCGCGCGCAGGGCTTCGATCCGCTCAGGCCCCTTGGCATGGCTCGGATCGTCGAAGGTCTGGAAGCGGGGCAGGGGAGTCGTCATGGCGGAAATCTACCCCGTCGGGGCCCCCCGCAACAGCCTCCTCCAGGGCAATCGCTCACAGGCGATCCCCCTGGCTTTTTTTGCTGGCCTCAGTCGCCGGCGCCCGCCTCCGCGGGCTTATGCTTCCGTTTCGCTCGATGCTTTCCGGGGCCCAAGCCTCGAAAAGCCCGCTCCGCGCGGCGCTCTTCGCGCCGGGAAGCCGCCAAAGCGGCTTCGAGCAATCGCCCTGCCCCTCTTCAGCGTGGACGCGCGGCCGCCCCGCCGCGGCGCAGCACCAGCGTCGCCCAACCCTCGATCACGCCGGAGCGGGCGAGATGGAAGCCGCGGTGGCGGTAGGTCGAGAGCACGCCCGGCACGTCGCGCTCGATCAGGCCGGAAAGGATCAGCACGCCGTCATCGGCGACCACGGCGGTGAGCGTGGGCGCGAGCCGCTTGAGGGGCCGGGCCAGGATGTTGGCGAACACCACGTCGAAGCCGCGCGGGCGGTTTGCGAGCGCGTGGCGTACGCCCGGCGCATGGTAGAAGCGCATATACGGCCCGAGGCCGTTGAGGCGGGCATTGCCGCGGGCGGTCGTCACCGCTTCCGGGTCGAGGTCGCCGGCCACCACAGGCGTGCGAAGCACCTTGGCGGCGGCAAATCCGAGGATGCCGGTGCCGGTGCCGACATCGAGGACGTGGGCCGGCCGCCGCTGCTTCAGTTCGTCCACCAGTGCGCGCAGGCAGCCCAGCGTGGTGCCGTGATGTCCGGTGCCGAATGCGAGCGCCGCCTCGATCTCGATGGCGAGATCGTTGCCCCGCACCTGATGACGGTCATGGCCGCCATGGACGAGGAAGCGTCCCGCCCGCACCGGCTTCAGGCCCTCGAGCGAGGCACGCACCCAATCCTGCTGGTCGATGGTCTCGAAGACAGCCGCGTCGGCCTGCTCACCCACCATCGGGCGGATCAGGTCGCGGATCATCTCCGCGTCGGGCTCCTCGGAGAAATAGGCCTCCAACCGCCAATCGCCGGTCTCTTCGACCTCGAAGGCGGCCACCGCCGTCTCCATGGGGTCGAACATCTCGCCCAGCAGTTCGGTCATGGCACGAGCGGAAGGCTCGTCCGTGATCAGGCGCAGGACGTGCGTGGGTCGGTGCGGCGGCAGACCTTCGAGCATGGGGCGCCCTCTACCATTCGCTCGCGCCGAGGGCCACGGGCTTCACGACCCTATTCGACCTCCCCTCGCCGGGACAGGAACGAGGTCACGTACCCAGAACGGCACCGGCTAGGCGAAAGATGCTTAATCCACAGGCATGATGTTTAATTCGTAGTCGAAAGTATCGGAACCGGCGCGGAGAGGGCGCGTTCTCACCGTCCAAAGCGTCTCGCGCATGCACCTCGCCGGCCCCGGTGGCCCGTGGGGCCGTGCCTTGTGGCCGGGCGTTGCGCGCGGCGCTTTTCCGTCTCGTTCATCAGGCGCTTTTCGAGTTCCATCGCGTCATGACACCCAGATCCGTCCGCCTTCGCTCACCCGTCGTCGTCAGGCGCGAGCCGCGCTCCGACCGCCGCCGCGCTACGAACGCCGACATCCTTGCGTCGGATACGCTCGAAGCTCCGCTGCCGGGTTCGCTGCTCGTGCTGCTGAGCCGGCTCCATCGGGCGGAGACCAAGCCGTCGCAGGGAGCCGAGCCCACCGCCTGAGGCGGCGGGAACTCCGGCCGCGCCGAGCCACTTCCTGTCCGCATATCCCGGCCCGGAATCCTCCGGACCGGCATCGAGAAAGGATCGGTCGATGGCCGTGGTATCGAGCAAGATCTTCGAAGAGGGCAAAGCCGCCAAGGCGGTGGGCGGGCCCGATGCGGCCAATCCCTACGAGGCGGGCTCGCAGGAGAGCCTTGATTGGCTGGAGGGCTTCACCGCCGACGAGCCCGAAGTCTCGGCGGCCGGTCCGTCCGACGACTGACCCCGAAGAGGGGCACCTCCTCGATTTCCGGACGATGACAGGGGTATCCCAGGCGAGATAAAACCGGCGTCAGGTGCGGGGCGTTCGTCCGGCGTGGCCATGGCTCGATAGAGCCGGCGCAGCGGCGGCAGCCCGGCACGACCATGGGAGTCGTCATGATGCCGTCCCGCTTCGTCCGGACCCGCCGCGCCATGATGGCCGGCCTGCTGCTCGCCCTCGCGGCCCCGTCCTTCGCCGCTCGCGCCGCGGACGAACCGGTCGTGGTCTTTGCCGCCGCCAGCCTCAAGAACGCCCTGGACGAAGCCGCCGCCGCGTGGGCGAAGGAGACGGGCGGCACGAGCCGGATCTCCTATGCCGGCTCCAATGTGCTGGCCAAGCAGATCGAGGCCGGTGCGCCGGCCGACCTCTTCATCTCCGCCGACCTCGCCTGGATGGATTATGCCGCGAAGAACGGCACGATCCGCCCCGAGAGCCGCGTTAACCTGCTGCGCAACGCCATCGTCCTCGTGGCGGCAAAGGGGGCAGGCCTGCGAGTCACGCTCGAGCCCGGCACCGATCTCTCCGCCGCCCTGGCCGGTGGGCGTCTCGCCATGGGCAATGTCGAGGCGGTGCCCGCGGGCAAGTACGGCCGGGCCGCCCTCGAAAAGCTCGGCGCCTGGGACCGTGTGAAGGGACAGGTCGCGCAGGCCGAGAACGTGCGCGCGGCCCTGCTGCTCGTCTCTCGCGGTGAGGCCCCCCTGGGCATCGTCTACGCAACGGATGCGGCGAGCGATCCCGGCGTCGAGGTCGTGGCGACCTTCCCTGCCGACAGCCACCCGCCGATCGTCTACCCGGCCGCGCTGACCAAGGATGCGGGCCAGGAGGAGCGCGCCGCCTCCTTCCTCGGCTTCCTGCGCAGCCCTGCGGCGCGCCCGCTGTTCGAGCGCCAGGGCTTCGTCGTGGTCGGCGCCGAGAAGCGTTCCTGAAACAGGGCGGGGAGGATCGCGCACCTCCCCGGCCCATCACCCCGGCGATACGATCAAGTGGTCAGGGCGCGCTCCAGCTCGCCCTTGGTCATCTTCGATCGGCCGGGAATGTCCTGCTTGCGCGCCCGCTGCATCAGTTCGGACTTCGTCACGCCGGCGCTTCCACCCTTGTCCGATGTCTTGCTGTCCTTACCGCCGGTCTTGCGGGCAGAGGCTGCTTTCTTCGCCACGTCTGCCGGCTGCTTCGAGTGCTGCTTGCCCTTGGCGGAATCGGCGCGCTTCTTCGCGGTCGAGCGGCTGTACTCCGTGTCGGACAGCTTCTCCCGCGCCTTCTTGGGCAGGTAGCGCTCGCCGGTCTTGCCGCTCTCCTTGCCCGACTTGGTGTCCCATTCCTCATCGGTCCATTGCTTCAAACCGTTGTCGTCGGACTTCTTGCCGACGTAGCCACCACCCTCCTTCTTGTACTCGCTGGTGGCCATCTGCGCCTTGCGGGCGGACCACTGGCCGGGCTTGCCGCCCTTGGAGGATCCGGTGATCTCCTCCTTCACCTTCTCCCACAGCTTCGGATCGGTCTTCTTCGCCGTGCCCGACATCGATTTTGCCTCCTGAGCGACATTCGGCTGTCAACAGGAGGCGTCATCGTGAGTTCCGGCCGCGCCGCTCCCGTCCACGGGAGGATGGGGCAAGGCCGCGAGCGGCAACGGAGGGGCGTTGACAGAGGCGGACGAAGCTTCCACCTCCGCGCCACCGAAGACGCATCTTTTCGAGCGTGCCCGATGCGGCCGGGAACGCTCGGCAAACCCTGTGACATGCCGGCCCGGATCGGGGCCGAGCGAGGAATCTGCGATGTCCGACGGCCTCAGCGCCCCGAAGGTGTTCATCGACGGAGAGGTCGGCACCACCGGTCTCGGCATCCGCGAGCGCCTGGAGCGCGAGGGCCGGGTGCGCCTCGTCAGCATTCCGCTGGAGAGCCGCAAGGATGCAGGGGTGAAACGGGCGATCCTCGAAGAGGTTGACCTCGCCGTACTCTGCCTGCCCGACGACGCCTCCCGCGAGACCGCAGCACTCGCCGACAGCCTGCCCGGCGGCGGCCCGAAGCTGCTCGATGCCAGCACCGCCCACCGTATCACGCCGGGCTGGGCCTACGGATTTGCCGAGATGACGCCGGATCAGGCCGATACGATCCGCGCCGCGCGCCGGGTCGCCAATCCCGGCTGCTACCCGACCGGGGCGATCGCATTGCTGCGCCCGCTGGTGGAGCGCGGCCTGATCCCGCCGGATCATTCCGTCAGCATCAATGCGGTGAGCGGCTACAGCGGCGGCGGCCGCAGCATGATCGAGAGCTATGAGCGCGGGGAGGGTGCCCCGTTCCAGCTCTACGGGCTCGGCTTCGACCACAAGCACCTGCCGGAAATCGAAGCCTATAGCCGGCTCACCCGGCGGCCGATCTTCATCCCCTCCGTCGGCAACTTCCGCCAGGGCATGCTGGTCAGTATTCCGCTGCATCTCGGCGCCCTGCCCGGCCAGCCCAAGCCCGGCGATCTGGAGGAGGCGTTGGCCGATTGGTACGCAGGCTCACCGCTGGTGACGGTCGTGCGCGGCGCGGAGGAGGGCGCCCACCGTGAACGTCTCGAACCGGAGGCCCTCAACGACACCGACCGGCTCGAATTACGGGTGTTCGGCTCCGACGATTACGGCCAAGCCGTACTGGTCGGCCGCCTCGACAACCTGGGTAAGGGTGCCTCGGGCGCCGCGGTGCAGAATCTCGGTCTCATGCTCGGCCTCGCCTGACCCCTGGGACGCTTCGGCTCGAATACGCTCCGGCCAATTGCTGGATGAAAACCCGACACGCGCGGTCCGCGCCTGTCGGAACGGCGCCCGTGAAGTTTGACTTGGCCCGATGATCCAAAGCGCAGACCGAGAGGCGCCGGCCTGATGCCAACAGGTCGGATGCCAACAGGTCGGATGCATCGTGAGGGACGCCCGCCCAAGGCTGGTTGCTGCCCGTTGGAGCCGACACGAAATCCATCGCTCGCGTCGTTCAGCATTTAGAGCATGGCTTGAACAAGCGATGCGTCCGCGTGGAGCATGAGGAGCGATCCGCTCTCCAAATGGAGCGACGGATATCGCTCAAGTCGTCCGCGTCGAGCCGGCCGCGTCACCTCATAAACAACGCGAACTTGGCGTAGAAACACGCTTCCACCGAATCGTCCGCGCGTCATCAGCCAATCGACAGGACGGCTGCCCGGTTGTCGTCCGTCTTTTGGCAATCAGCCTCACGGATCAGGACTGTGACGGTCACACCGCACCGGTGGAGAACTGACGGAAGACGCTTTCGCGCGCCGGATATTCCGAGTCGAACCGGTGCAGCCTTCGGCAATCCACAGAAAATACGCAGTCCCGCGGCAGGGTGTCGCAACTGAAGCGTATCTCCGGCACCGCGGCGTGCGCGATCGGCACTTAGCCGGCAGGCCTGTCATGCCGCCAAGGGAATCCGACAACCTTTTAAAATCTCAACTCTTTGAAACGTCAACATTTTCCAAAAGGCGATCACGAACTTTCTATCATTTGAAATATTTCCTTGAGATCATTCAGATGATCACAATCACCTATAAGGTGGGCATAATCCTTTTTTTTCTCAGGCCGAGATCGGCGTTTTTTCCATTCGATTTGCATAGAAACACACGCCACACCCAGTTCTGTTCGACCTGACTGCGCTCGAATTCAGGCGCGATGTCTTGCTCCAGCGCGGCCCTGAGCTTACCGTCATTCAGCTAAAGCCCCCTCATAGAAGATTGCACCATGGAAACCAGTGAACAGGATGCGGAGACAGCCCGTCTCGTTACCCTCACGGCCGATGTCGTGTCTGCTTATGTCAGCAACAATCACGTCCAGAGCGCCGAGTTGCCGAAACTGCTTGGGGAAGTGCACGAGGCGATTCGCTCGGTCAGCCTGAGCGGCCGCCCCACCGCGGAGACCGGGCCGCCCAAGGCGACGCCGCAGGAAATCCGCAAGTCGATCAGCCACGACTTTCTGGTCAGCTTCGAGGACGGCAAGCCCTATAAGACGCTGCGCCGCCATCTCACCCTGCGCGGTCTCTCGCCGGAACAGTATCGGGCGAAATGGGGCCTCCCCAACGATTACCCCATGACCTCGGCGAGCTATTCGGAACAGCGGTCCGAGCTGGCGCGTGCGCTCGGCCTGGGTCAGCAGCGCCGCCGGATCGCAGAGCCGGTGGCGGAAACCGAGGCAGCACCCGAGCCGGTGGCTGCCGAGCCGGAACCCGCTGCGGAAAAGAAGCGCCGCGCTCCGCGCCGCAAGAAGGACGCTTGAGCCCAGGTATAGATCCGCTTGGTCGACACGGGCTCGGCGGTGCCGGGCCCGGACTGCGTCCGATGGCACCCAGCGTCTCAACGGAGCTCCGGTCTCAGAGGAGCCGTGCGCTGGCGCTCGGCTCCGTCCGCGTGGCTTCGGCGCGCTTTGCAACGCTGTGCGGCGGGCGTGACGAGCCAGAAGGCACAAGACGATCTCGATAAAAGCTTAATCCGCAGGCAGTCCTGGCAGCTGCCCTGCGTTCAGATCGCTTGAACGACCGATGCCGAGCCGGCAAACGCCCAATTGGAGGGCATTTGCCGATGCTTTGGGCACATAAGCGGGTCGCGACCGATGACGTCCGTTCGGTCGAACTCCTGTTTCGCGAACAAGCGGTCTCCTTCGATCGCACGCGTCGGATGCTTCTCGTCAGCGTGGTCGAGCATGGGTCGGCGGTTCGTCTCTGGGTCTGCGTGCCCGAGATCGAGATGCTGACGCCCTATTACGGATTCAGCCTGTGCACCCGGGCCGACCTCCCCCTGGCGCCGACGCTTGTGGCCGGCTGCCCAGAACAGTTCGGTCGCATCTTCGAGGGATAGCGTATCCCCCCGGACGCTCGATCCCAGCCTTGCGGAGGTGGGAGGCCGGAGCGTCACACCGTTCGCCGCGTCGGTGTGAGCCGAACGCCGGGGGCGGGGCGCTCGAGGAGAACTTCCCGGCGGAAGCGCACGAGTCGGGCCGGTCGCCCGGCATTGCCGCTGGTGAGCGTCTCGGTCTCCTCGACGAGTCCCTGTTGCGCCACGAGGCGGCGGAAGTTCTGCTTGTGCAGCCGAATGCCCGAGAGCGCCTCGACCGTGCGCTGGAGCTGAAGCAGCGTGAAGGCCGGCGGCATCAACTCGAACACCACCGGGCGATACTTGATCTTGCCGCGCAGGCGGCCGATCGCCGTGGCGAGCACCCGGCGATGGTCGTGGGCCATCGGCTGGCCGGTGATCGCGAGGTCGTCGGGCACGGCGGCGCCATTCTGGCCGTTGGCCTCGGGGATCAACCCGGCCTCGAACAGCAATTCGTAGCGCTCCAGAACCCGCTCCTCGTTCCAGGCGCCCCCGATCCCGAAACTCAGCCCGACGCGGTCCTCGCGCATGCGCCGGAGCTTCGGATCGGAGGCGGCGGCGACCCAGGCCATCAGGCGCGGCTCGATCTCGGCGAGCGCCGGGGGCCGTCCCTCGCGGAAATCCTCCCACGGCAGGTAGCGGTACCAGTTGCGCCATGCGGCTTCCGCAAGTCCCGCCGGGCGCAGCTCGCGCACCAGGGCGAGATAGGCCACCGAGAGCAGATGCACGTCGTGCTGCCCGCCCTCCCGATCACGGTCGCCGAAGGTGTAGAGCTGCTCGACATAACCGAGGCGCTGATGCGTCTGTTGCTCGACCCAGGCGCGAAGACCCCGTTCCAGGGTGGCGTGCTCGGGCACCAGCGGCCCGGCGGGCAGGGCGCTCTCGCGGCCCTCGGCCTGTCCGCCGACCTGCACGGTGAGCGCGCGCGGCTCGCCGTCCGTCGCCGCGACGATCACGGCGACGAGCCCCACGGACGAAGCGCTGGCGGCGCGCGTCGCCTTGTCCGCCGTGGCGGCTATCACACCCAGTTCGGCCGTGCTCATGCGTTCGTCGGCCTTCAGCCCCTCTCCTCGGGCATCCCCTCGGCGGTGGAAGCGGTTCCGGCCCGCATTCCGGTCTTGCCGGATCGGCACCGGCACCGTCAACGGAACCTCCGGTCTCATCCGCAGGAGAGTGCTGCGGCGGTCACCGGCAAGGTCGCCGCGGCAGGACGATCCTGCTAGATCGAAAGGCGGTTTCATCGAAGGGAGCGGGCATGGGCAGTGGAACAGGGCTCGGTTTGTCCCGGCCGTCGGCGGGCGTCGCCGTGGACCTGCGCCTCTACGGCATCCTCGATGTCGGCGTGCTGGGGGGCGATGCCGACACGCTGGCCACCCTGGCGGCGGAGGCGGTGGCCGGTGGCGCCACCCTGCTCCAATATCGCGACAAGGATCTGACCGACGCCCGCGCGGCCCTCGCACGGATCAGGGCGATCCGTGAGGCCCTCGCCGGCCGCGCGCCGCTCCTCGTCAACGACCGGGTCGATCTCGCGCAGGCGGCCGGCGTCGAGGGCGTGCATCTCGGCCAGTCGGATCTCCACCCGGAGGATGCACGCCGCCTGCTCGGCCCGCGCGCCATCATCGGGCTCACCGTGAAGACCGGCGCCCAGGCCGACGAGCTCTATCGGCTTCCCATCGACTACGCCTGCATCGGTGGCGTGTTCGCCACCACTAGCAAGGACAACCCGGACCCACCGGTCGGGCTCGACGGGTTGCAGCGGATCGTGTTCCGCGCCCGGCTCGCCCGTGGCCAGACCCTGCCGCTCGGCGCGATCGCCGGGATCGATGCCAGCAACACCGCCTCCGTCATCCGGGCCGGGGCCGACGGGGTGGCCCTGATTGGAGCCCTGTTCAAAGGTGGTGCGACCGAAGCCAAGGCGCGGGATCTGCTTGCACGGGTCGATGAAGCGCTGGGCCAGCGCGGGAGCACGGGCCCGCGTTAAGACCAGAAGAAGCGGACCATCGACAAAAACAGACGAGGGAAGACGCCTATGACTGCCATCGCCCTGACCATTGCCGGCTCGGATTCGAGCGGGGGCGCCGGCATCCAGGCCGACCTCAAGACCTTCGCGGCCCTGCGCGTCTACGGCGCCAGCGTCATTACGGCACTCACGGCCCAGAACACCCGCGGGGTGCAGGCGATCCACGACGTGCCCGCCGATTTCGTGGCCGCGCAGATCGACTCGGTGTTCTCCGACCTCGCGGTGGGGGCGGTGAAGATCGGCATGCTCTCGCGGCCCGAGACCATCCGGGCGGTGGCCGAGGGTCTGCGGCGGCACGCCCCCGGCATCCCGGTGGTGCTCGACCCGGTGATGGTGGCTACCAGCGGCGACCGGTTGATCTCGCAGGAAGCCGTCGAAACCTTACGCAGCGAGCTGATGCCGCTGGTCACCGTCATCACCCCCAACCTGCCCGAAGCCGCAACCCTGCTCGACGAGGGGGAAGCGGGGCACGAGAACGAGGCGGTGGCGCAGGGACGGCGGCTGCTGGCGCGCGGCGCGCGGGCGGTGCTGATCAAGGGCGGCCACGGCGAGGGCCGGGAAAGCGTCGATCACCTCATCGCCGCGGATGGGACCCTGCGCCGGTTCGCGGCCCCGCGCATCGAGACCCGCAACAACCATGGCACCGGCTGCACCCTCTCCGCGGCGGTGGCGGCCGGGCTCGCCCGCGGCCAGGGCCTCGCCGAGGCGGTGGGAGGCGCGAAAACCTACGTCACGGCAGCGATCCGCGCGGCGGACACAGTGCCGGTCGGCCATGGCCACGGTCCGCTCCACCACTTCTTCGCGCTCTGGCAGTAGGCGCCAGAGCATCGTCCGGAAAGGTAGCCGCCGGCTTTCGGACAAGACGATGCTCGCCCGCGAAATCAGCCCACGCCGGCTTTTGCGTTTGACAGATCAAACGCTCGTTCGGATAACGGAACGCCTTTCGGTGCCCCGCTCAAGACTTCGTGATCCGATCCGCCCGCGAGGGTGTTTCCGGCGCGCGCACGTTCTGTCGGGCACTTTCAGCGGACCGACGTGATGCAGGACATAGCGGCAAGCCTCGAGCGTGGACGGCCGAAGGATCTCGTCAGCGGCGCCCAGGTGCTTTCGGGCCAGCTCGGGAAGACGATCCAGCGCCTGCGCAAGGCCTACAACCTCTCCCTTTCCGAACTCGCCGAGCAATCGGGCGTGGCGAAATCGATCATCAGCCAGATCGAGCGCAACGAAACCAATCCGACGCTGGCGACGATCTGGCGGTTGAGCCAGGCGCTCGACGTGTCGATCGAGCGGGTGCTCGCGACCTCCGACGAGGAACCCTTCATCGAGCGGTTCTCGCGCGCCGACACCCCGCGGCTGGTCTCGGACGACGGCCGGGTTCGGCTTGCCATCATCGGCTGGATCAAGACCGTCGAGTGGCTTCAATGGTACGACCTCACCGCCGATGCCGGCGGGGTGCTCGAATCGGACGCGCACCAGCGCGGCTCGGTCGAGTCGCTCTCGGTGCTGGAGGGCAGCTTCGAGGTGGATGTGGCCGGCGAGGTGCAGCGGGCCAATGCCGGCGAGACCCTGCGCTACCGTTGCGACCGCCCCCACAGCATCCGCTGCCTCGGCGACGGGCCCGGCCGCGCGACCATGGTCGTCATCATGAAGGCCGCCGTGATGGAGTGATCCGGCGCCGCCGCTCCCTCGGAGCAGCACCATCGTACGAAAAAGGCCCCCGTGCTTGAGCGCAACGGGGGCCTTTTTCATTGGTCACTTCGGTCGATCGAGTTTGAGGCGAGCTCGGTGACACCGAACCCGCCTTCTCCAACCATCAGTCTCAGGCCTCGTCGAACCGGCCGCTGGCATGCGCCAGCATGGTGTAGACCTTGCCCGTCTCCGAGGTGAGGTAGGCGTCCGCGCGCTTGGTGTCGCGGTCGTTCTTCGTCACCTCGCCGAGCAGCCGCTCGAACTCGCCGACATAGCGATCGACCGTGCGGCGGAACTCGGCATCCGCCCGGTAGCGGCGCTGGATCTGCTCGAAGGTCTGGCGCCCCTGGGTCGTGTAAAGGCGGCCATCGAACAGGTTGGTGTCGCCCTGGCGGTAGCGCTGCCAGAACTCCACCGAAGCCTGATGATCCACCATCCGGGCGATGTCGGTCGAGATCGCGTCGAGCGAGATCCGCTCCACCGGTCCCTTCGCCTCGGGCGCGGCGGCCGGAGCCGGGGCGGGGACCGCCTCGGCGCCGTCGTCGTCGAGCGAGGCGCGAGTCAGGAGATCGGACAGCCAGCCGCGGTTGTCGCGGGTGCCGGGCCGTCCCTGGACCGGACCGGGGATCGCGGCCGGGCTCGCCGGACGCACGGGGGCGGAGGCCGCCGGCTGAGACCGGCCCGCCGTCGGAGCCGCAGTACGGGCCGGTGGGGGTGCAGCGGCCGGAGCGGGCGAGGCGATCGACACGCCGCGGCCGGCCTCGGCCGTGCGGCGCTGCTCGGCCCCGCGGGCCTGCGCCGCCGGCTGGGCGACATCGACCGAGCGGTTCGAGCGGGCCACCAGGGCGGACAGCTCGTTCAGCGCGTCGATCTGTTCGGCCACGACGCGGCGCATCTCGCTCGTCGCATCCTGCGTCTCGCGGGGCAGGTCGAGAACGCCGCGCTGCAGGTCGGCGCGGGTGGCGTCGAGTTCGCGGCGGATCTCGGCAGCCATCGCGTTCATCCGCGTGACCGAATCGCCGAACTGGCCGGAGGCGGCGGCAAAGCTCTGCATCATCTTGGCAGAGGCCTCCTCGATGGCACTGCGCACCGCTTCCGCCGTGCGGGCGCTCTCCGTGTCCGCGCCGCTGCGCAGGCGCTCGAAATCGCCCGCCACCGCGGTCCCGGCCTCGCGGGCCGCGCGGGCGACGCTCTCGCTGAGTTCGCGGGCGCGGGCCTCGGCTGCGCGCAGCGTCTCCTCGACCACGCTGCCGAAGCGGCCGGTCTGGGCCTCGATGGCCTGGCTGCGCTCCTCGAGGCGCGACAGCACCGCCTCGACCATGGCCTGCCGGCTCGACAGGCTCTCGGCGAGCCGGCCTTCCACCGCTTCCAGGGTGCCGGCGGCCTCGGACAGGGCACCGACATGGGTGCCGGTGCGCTCCACCAGCGCCTTGCCCCGGGCATCCAGCGTCTCGGCGAGGTCGGAGGCTTGGGCGAGCGCCCCCTGCGAGGCCTCGCGCAGCGCCACGACCTGGGTCGAGACCCGGTCGGAGGCCTGCGCCGTGTCGGCGGCGATCCGGTCGAGGGCCGACTGTATCTGTTCGACGCGGGCCGCGAGCCCCTGCTCGATGGCGCCGAAGTTCTCCGAGGCGCCGCCGACGAGGTCCTTCAGCCCGTCATTGGCGTTCTCGATCCGGGTGAGGAAGCCGGCGACGTCGCGGCGGACGCGCTCATGCGCCTGGGCGACGGTGTCGGCAGAGGCCGCCGCGCCCTCGTCCAGCGCCGCGCGCAGGGCCTTGGCCGACTCCACAGTGCGGACGACGATGGCATCGGTGCGCTCGCGCAGGGCCTCGACCAGCGGGGCACCCTTGTCGGCGATGAGCCGGTCGAGGGCCTGCTCGCGCTCAGCCAACGCGTCGGCGAGCGCCGCAGCCGGTCCGTCGATCATGCGGGCGAGCGCGCCGTTGCGCTGATCCATCGTTTCGGCCAGCGCGTCGGCGCGGGCCCGGACCTCGGCGGCGTGACGGCGGGCGCGCTCCTCCAGCATCCGGCCCATCCCGGCGATGGCATCGTCCACGAGCGCCGCGTAGGCGTTCTGGCGCTCGTCGAAGGTCTCCGCCAGGGCAGCCTGCCGCTCGGCACGCTCGTCCAGGGCCGCAACCATCCGGGCGGTGCCGCCGTCGATGAGCGCCGCGTAGGCTTCCTTCTGGCGATCGAACGCGTCGGCCAACACCGCGTGGCGGCGGGCCCGCTCTTCCAATGCGGAGACCATGCGGGCGGTGCCCTGCTCGATCAGGCTGGCATACGCCTCGCGCTGCCCGTCGAAAGCCTCGGTGAGGGCAGCCTGCCGCTGGGCACGCTCGTCGAGAGCAGCGACCATCCGGGCGGTGCCCTCCTCGATCACGCTCGCATAGGCCTCCCGCTGCCCGTCGAGGGTCTCGGCAAAGGCGGCCTGCCGCCCGGCCCGCTCGTCGAGAGCCGCAACCATACGGGCGGTACCCTCCTCGATCAGTGCCGCGACGGCCCGCTGACCCTCCTCCACCGTCTCCGCCTGCGCGGCGTGGCGGCGCGCCCGCTCTTCGAGTACGGCGACCATCCGGGCGGTGCCCTGCTCGATCACGCTGGCATAGGCGTCCCGCTGGCCGTCGAAGGCCTCGGCGAAGGCGGATTGCTGCCGGGCGCGCTCGTCCAGCGTCGCCGCGATCCGGGCCGTCCCCTCTTCGATCAGCGCCGCGACCGCCTTCTGGCGCTCCTCGACCGTCTCGAACTGGGCCGCATGCTGGCGTGCGCGCTCGTCGAGCGCCGCGACCATGCGGGCCGTGCCGCCATCGATCTGCGCGCCGTACGCGTCCTGGCGCTCGTCGAAGGCGTCGGCCAACGCATTGGCCCGGTTCGCCACCACGGTGGCGAAGGCGCGCAGGCGGGCGTCGATGCGGGCGGTGAAGTCCTCGCTGCGAGTCTCGACGGTCTGCGAAAGGGTGGCCGCTTGGTTCTCCACGAGCCGCGCGAAGTCGCCGCCGCGGCTCTCGACGAGCCCGTCGAGACTCCGCATCCGCTCGTCGAACACCGCCGCCAGCGCCTGGGTCTGGGTCTCGAGGCGACCGGTCAGCGTCGTCGAGCGCTCATCGACCAGGGCACCGAGGGTGGCGTGGATCTCGTCGAACAGGGCGCGCAGCTCCTGCGCCCGCGTCTCGACGGTCTGCGCGACCTGCTGGCCGCGCCCGTCCACGATGTCGCCGAGGACGCCGAGGCGTTCGTCGAACAGGTGGGCGAGACCGCGGGTGCGGGCATCCACCTCGCCGGCAGCGCGACCGATGCCGCTCTCCAGCGTCTCGACGAACAGGCGCGCGCCCTCGGTCAAAGCCGCCTGAAGCGGCAGGATGCGGCCCTGGAAGCCCTCGTCGAGGCGGCCGGCATGGCCGTCGAGCAGCCCGCGGATCTCACCCGTGCGGTGATCGAGGATGTCCTGAACCGTCCGCGCCCGCTCCTCGAAGGTGGTCCGCAGGTCGTCGTTGCGAGCGTCGAGCATGGCGCGGATCTCGCCCGCGCGGCTGTCGAGCAGGTCCTGCACCGTGCGGGCCGGCTCCTCCAGGGCGGCGCGCAGGGCGCCGAGCCCGGTCTCGAACTCGCCGCGGACATGGCCGGCGCTGCCGTCCACGAGGCCGCGCAGCTCGCCGGTGCGGCTGTCGAGGGTGTCGCGGATCTCGCTGCTGCGGCTGTCGAGCAGGTCACGCACCGTGCGCAGGCGCTCCTCCAGCACCGTCTCCAGGGCACCGAGGCTCGTGTCGAACGCGCCGCGCACCTGGCCGGCACCCCCCTCCATCAGGCCGCGCAGGTCGTCGGTGCGGTGGTCGAAGGTGTCGCGGATTTCGGCACTGCGGGCGTCGAGCAGATCACGCACCGTGCGCAGGCGCTCTTCCAGCACGGTCTCGAAGCTGCCGAGGCCGGCTTCGAGCTCGCCGCGTACGCGGCCGGCGCTGCCCTCCATCAGGCCGCGCAGATCGTCCGCGCGGCTGTCGAGCAAGGTGCGGATCTCGCCGGCCTGGGTCTCGAAGACGTGGCCGAGGCGGCCGGTGCCCTCGCCGAGCAGGCCATCGACCTGCCCCATGAGGTCGCGCAGGGTCGCGAGCAAGGCGGTGCCGCGGCGGTCGAGCAGGGCGCCAAGCGATGCGCCTCCCTGTTCCAGGGCCTGGGTGATGTCGGCGAGGCGGCCTTCAAGGCCCTCGACGGCCACGCGTCCGCGCTGGTCGAGGTCGGCGGCGAGCGCGCCGCCGCGCTCGTCGAACAGGTGGTTGAGGCTTTCGGCCCGCTCGTCGAACAGGCGGGCGATGGCCTCGACATGGCCGCCCAAAGCCTCGACGGCGAGACCGCTGCGGCGCTCGAGCAGGGCGACGAGGTCACGGATGCGGCCGGTCAATTCGCCGTCGATGGTGCGAGTGCGGCTCTCGATCAGGCGAACCGCTTCGAGGGCCTGGATGCCGAAGGATTCGTCGAGGTGGCGGGTGCGCTCCTCCAGCGTGCCGCTGAGGGCGTCGAGGCGCGCGACCACGCCGGTATCGAGGCGCTCGGCACCCTCGTCGAGGCGGCGGGCGAGGTCCTGGGTCGTGCGCTCGAGCCGCTCGGCGATCTCGGCAGCGCGGGTGGCGAGAACGTCGCCCACGGAGCGGCCACGGTTGGCGATGTCCTGCGCGGAGCCTTCGATACGCCGGTCGAGGGCGTCGGTGAGGATGCGGTTGCCCTCATCCAGCGTGCGGGCGATCTCGGAAGCACGGGTCACCAGCACCTCGTTGAGGGCGTTGGCGCGGGCGCCCAGACGGGTGTCGACATGGCCGACGAGCGTGGCGAAGCTCTCGCCGATCTCGGCGGCGCGGCGGGCGGAGAGGGATTCCATCTCGCCGATGCGCGCCTCGACGGTCTCGCCGGCAAGGCGGGCACGCTCGGCCAGGGAGTCGGCGAGCGCATTGCCCTGCACAGCGATGATCCGGTCGATCTCGCTGAGGCGCGAATCCAGGGTGTCGCCGAGCGCCTGCGCGTTGTCGGCGATCCGGTCGGCGAGGATGTCGCCGCGGGCGATGGTCTCTTGCAGAGCGGCGAGCCGGTTGCCCAGCGCCTCCTCCACCGCGCGGGTGCGGTTGTCAGCGGTCTCGACGAAGGCGGCGTGGCTCCGGTGCAGCGTGTCGCCGACTTGCGAAACGTGGCCGGCAATGGCGAGCACGACCTCGCGGCTGGTGCCTTCGAGGCGGGCCTGAGCCTCGTCGGATTGGCTGGCGATGAGCGCGGCGGCGCCCCGGCCATGGCGGCCGAAACTGTCCTCCAGGGTCCCCAGACGGGTCTCCAGCTCGGAGCCGACCCCCTCCGCGGTTCGCGACAGCGCCTGTGCCGTGGCCTCGCCGCGGGCGGCGACCTCGTCGCCGAGACGGCGCAGCGTCTCGCGCAGGGCCTCCAGAGCGCCCTCGGTGCGGCCACCGACCTCGCCGCCGGCCTGTTCGGCGGCGCGCGCCAGGGCCGCGGTGGCCTCGGCGCTGCGAGCCGACAGCTCCTCGCCGATCTGGGCCAGGGCATCGCGCAGACTGCGCAGCGACGCCTCGGTGCGGCTGTTGACCGCGCCGCCGGCCTGCTCCGCCGCGCGGGCCAGGGCCGCGGTGGTCTCGGCGCCGCGGGCGGACAGTTCGTCGCCGATCCGGCCCAGCGTCTCACGCAAGGCACGCAGCGATTCCTCGGTGCGGGTGCCGACTTCGCCGCCGACCCGCTCGGCGGTCCGCGCCAGCGCATCCGTCACCTCAGCGGTGCGGCCGTCGATCTCGTCCTGCACCTGCCGCAGCAGGTCGCGCAGACCCTGCGCCGACTGGTCGGCACGACTGCCGATCTCGCCACCGGCCTGGGCCGCTGCCAGCGACAGCGCGACGCTGGCCTCCGCGCCGCGCACGGAAATCTCGTCGGCCACCTGCCGCAGGAGATCCTGGAGCGCGTGCATCGACTGGTCGGTGCGGTTGCCGATCTCGCCACCGGCATGGGCGGCGGCGAGCGCCAGGGCACCGGTCGCCTCGGCGCTGCGGGCCGACAGCTCGTCGGCCATCCGCTGAATCGCGGCGTGAAGCGCCTGCGACGCGCCCTCGCTGCGGCTGCCGAGTTCGCCCCCGACACGCTCGGCGGCGGCCTGGAACCGGCCCACCACATCGTTCGAACGGTTCTCGACGGCGGCGGCGGCCTCGTCGGCGGCGCGGCGCAGCGCCTCGGCGGCCTCGGCGAAGCGGGTGGTGACGGCAGCACTCTGCGCCTGGGCGGCCCCCGAGGTCTCCTCGGCGACGTGCAGCATCCGCGCGGTCGATTCCACGACGCGCTCGGCGAGCAGGCCGCTCATGGCCTCGGCGGCCTCGCGCAGGCGGCGCTCCAGCGCCTCGACGCTGGCGCCGACGGACGCGGTCGCGGTCTCCGTGCTGCGGCGAATGCCGTCATGGGCCGCAACGGTCCGGGCGTCGAGATCCTCGCCCAGGCGGGCCACGGCCTCGCGCAAGCTCTCGGCGCTGCCGTTCGCGTTGGCGGCAAAGCTGGCGCCGAGCCCGGCCAGAGCCTGCTCGACGGTGGCGGCGGCCTGCGCCGCCCGCTCGGTCATCAGGCCGGCGACACGCTCGCCCGCCGTGTCGAGGTTCGAGGCGAGCGCCCCGCCCTGGACGGCGATGACATCATCGACGCGCGACGCCGCCGTCTCGATACGGGCGGCGAGTTCAAGGCCGCGGCCGTCCATGGTCTCGGCCGCGTGGGTGGCGGAAGCCAGGAACGCGTCGCGGACCCGGTCGATGCGGGTGGAAAAGTCATCGGCCACGCTGCCGGCGGCGAGCGCCAGGGCGGCCTGCGCGTCGCGCCCGCGTCCTTCGATCAGTTCGGAGACGCCGGTGCCGGCCGCCTCGATCTCGGTGCGCAGCGAGGCACCGCGGACGGCGATGTCCTCGGAGATCGCCGCGCCGGTGGCGGCGAAGGTGCGGCTTAGGCCCTCGCCGGTCTCGGCAAAGCGCGCGGTGATGGCGCCGCCGGTCTGGGCGAAGCGCTCGGTCAGCTCGGTCCCGCGCGACAGGAAGGCCTCTTCCAGGCCCTTCGTCGAACGCTCGAAGGTCTCGCGCACGGCGCCGCCCTGGCGATCGAGCGCCTCGATCAGGCCGGTGCCGGTCTCGGACAGGCTTTGGGCGACGGCGCCCGCGTTGTCGGCGAGCGTGCGGGTGAGCGCCCCGCTGGTGCGCTCGAAGGCCTGCGTCACCGCGTCGGCACGCTGCTGCAGCGCGCTGGTGAGGCTGTTGCCGATCTCTTCGAGGCCGCCGCGCACGCCTTCGCTGGTAGCGGTGAGCTGGCGGACCAGATCGTCGCCGCGGGTCGAGACGTTGCCGACCACCCGTTCGCCGACCTCGCTGAGCGCCTCGGTGATCGCGGTGCCGCGGGCGTCGAGCGCCCCGGTCACGCGCTCGCCCGCGCCGTTGATGGCGGCGACGATGCGCTCGGCCGCGCCCTCCAGCTCGCTCGACAGGTTCTCGTGCGAGCCGGCGATCGCTCCGCGCACCCGGTCGGCGCTGCCGACGATGGACTCGCGCTGGGCGATCAGCTCATCGACCAGGCTGCGGATGCGGATCTCGTTGTCGGAATAGGCCCGCTCCAGGGTCGAGATCTCGCCGCGCACCAGCGTTTCGAGTTCGCCCGCGCGGGCCAGCGCCCGCTCCACGCCATCGCCGACGGCGGCGACCTCGCGACGCACGGTCTGCGACATGGTCAGCACCGCGTCGGTCGAGAAGCTCTCGGGCTCGGCCAACCGGATCGCCACCTCGCCGACGGCGCGGGCGACGAGGCGCATCTCGTGGGCGCGCACGGCCAGCATCGCCGTGATGAGGAACAGCACGATCGGCCCGGCGATGGCGGTGGCTACCACCGCCGCCTGGAGCGCGGTGAGCCCGGTGACGAACGTCTTCAGGTCGCCGCCGGACTGGTTCCAGGCCAGCGCCACGAGGCCGTTGAGCCAGAAGAACGACGCGATGGCCGCGACGAGGTACGGCTTGCGCGAGGGCCGCACCCGGAGCGTCTGCTGCAGGATGCCGATGTTCTGGCGGTCGTCGTTCGCCACCAGCGAGCGGTCGGGCGGCAGGAGCCCGCCCTCGCGGCGCGAGCGCCCGCGCTCGGGCAGCGGCAGATCGGACGCGGCGGGATCGATGTCGAGGGTCGGGGTGCGGCGCCCCCCGGCCTCGGAGAACGGATCGGCCAGCGGATCGCCGTCTCCGACATCGGGCAGCCGCGGCTCGACGCGGGCAGTGTCGCCCGGCGCCGGAATGTCCAGATTCAAAGCCTGCTCGATCGCGGAGAGTGCCGCCTCCGCCGGATCCTTCAGCTTCTTCTCGGTGGCCATGCAACCCTCGTACGCATCGCCATCCAGTGCAGAGCTCGCGCCCTCCGCAATGGAGACGGATTTACCCGACGTCTCACGGGATCTTAGTCCCTTGGATGATGCCCCCGATACCCAATCGGCCCGGCGCACCCAAGAAACCTTAACGGAATGGTTACCAAGCCGGGTCCCGCGATCCGGCATTCGCCCCAAGTTCTGACGCTTGCAGCTTTAAACGGGTACGGCCCAAACCGGCCTGGGCTGTGGATAGCCAGCGCGGCCCACAGGCAGGTCGCCGCGCCGCGCCTCTTTCGCGGGAGCCGGGCGGGTGGAGCGGCCGTTTCATCCCGAGCACATATGTCAAAGCAGACGATGAGGACGAACGTGGACCTCGAGATACAGCGTGCGCCCCTGCTCGACCGTGCCCACCTCGATGCGCAGACCTTCGGCGATGCCGACCTCGCGCGCGAGGTGTTGAGCCTGTTCGAGGATCAGTGCCGCCGGCTCCTGCCGGCGCTGGCGGCGGCGAGCCGTCCGGCCGAGGAGCGGGCCGACCTCGCCCACACCCTCAAGGGTGCGGCTCTCGGGGTCGGGGCGATGCGGGTGGCCGAGGCGAGCGGCGCCGTCGAGACCGGGTTGCGCGAAGCGACCACGCGCGCGGGAGACGGGGCCGACCTCCAGGCGCTCCGGTGCGCCGTCGCCGAGACGCTGGAAGCGCTCGCCGCCCTCGACCGGGCGATGTGAGGAGCTGCGTTTCGGCCCTCGATGCCTGCGGCGGAAAGACCGCCGCCGCGCCGGCTCCGCCACCCGGCCAACGGACGGGGGGCATCTGCAGCGGCGGCGCGACGGAAAAGCGCCGGCTTCCCGCTTGCTTTCTCACTCCGCCACCCGCAAGCAGGCGCCACGCCGCCCCCTGAAGGATCGAAGGCGGACGCCGACACGTCCCGGAGCAAGGTATGCCCAAGATCACCTACGTCGATCACGCCGGCACGGCCCGCACGATCGACGGTCAGGTCGGCTCGACCGTCATGGAGACGGCGATCCGCAACAACGTTCCGGGCATCGATGCCGAGTGCGGCGGGGCCTGCGCCTGCGCGACCTGCCACGTCTACGTCGACGAGGCCTGGGCCGAAAAGGTCGGGCCGGCGGAGCCGATGGAGCAGGACATGCTCGACTTCGCCTCCGACGTGCGCGCGACCTCGCGCCTGTGCTGCCAGATCCGCGTGACGCCCGAACTCGACGGCCTCGTCGTGACGACCCCGGCCCGCCAGGGCTGAGGCACGCCCCTCGCTCTCTTGGCAGCCGTTCTCGCTCTCCTGCTGTTCCTGCCCGTGCCGCTCCTGCAGGGGCTGGGCTATACCGGGACCTGCACGCAGAACGACACCGATCCGTTCCTGACCGGCACGTTCCTCAGTCAGCCCTTCGTGGCGGGCTCGTTCGCGCTCACATGGCAAGCGGCGCAGCGCGGGCGGGCCAGCCGTAGAACGGGCGGCCTTGCCGTGATCGGACTATCGAGCCTCGTCCTGGCCGGCCTTGCGGCGCTCGCCATGCTGATGAACGCCACCCTGGTGCAGAATACACTCCTGCTCGGCCTCTCGCCCTGCGGCGCCGACCACACCGAGGCACGGTTCGAACCGGAGCATGTCCTGATCGGCAGCCTCTACGGGCTCCCGCCACTGGCCGTCCTCGTCGCGGCCCTGACCGCCGTCCGGGCCGCCTCGCACGGCGGCCGGCGGCACGGCTGAAACGCCCTCTCGAGCCATGCCCAACCACATTGGGTCGGATCACGCCTCTAGAGCATCGTCCTCGATATCGGATCCAGGACGATGCTCTAGGTTCTTGTTTTGGCATCGTCTTTTCCGAAAGCCGGTAGCCACCTTTCGGGACGATGCTCTATCGTCTTGTTTTGCCGCGCTTTCTTCGACGGACCGGCGAACACTTCATCGGAAAGCGCTCTACCGCAGCAGCGCCCGCATCGCTCCGTCCAGCCCTTCAAGCGTCAGCGGGAACATCCGCTGCGAAAAGATCCGGCGGACCATGCCGATGGAGTGGGTGTGGGCCCAGTGCTCGGCCGGAATGGGATTGAGCCAGACCGCCTTCGGGAAGTGAGCGAGCACACGGCCGAGCCAGACCTCGCCCGCCTCCTCATTCCAATGCTCCACCGAACCGCCGGAATGGGCGATCTCGTAGGGGCTCATGGAAGCGTCGCCCACGAACACCACGCGGTAGTCGGAGGGATAGGTACGGATCACGTCGAGGAGCGGGATCCGCTCGTCGTGGCGGCGGTGGTTCTCGGTCCACACCGCCTCGTAGGGGCAGTTGTGGAAGTAGAAATGCGCGAAGTGCTTGAACTCGGAGCGCGCGGCCGAGAACAGCTCCTCGGCCAACTCGACATGCCAGTCCATCGATCCCCCGACATCGAGGAAGAGCAACACCTTCACGGCGTTGCGCCGCTCCGGGCGCAGCCGCACGTCGATGAAGCCCTTGCGGGCGCTCTCGCGGATGGTGCCGTCGAGGTCGAGCTCGTCCGCTGCCCCCATGCGGGCGAAGCGGCGCAGGCGGCGGAGCGCCACCCGCATGGAGCGGGTGCCGAGTTCGCGTGAATCGTCGAGATCCTTGAACTCGCGCCGGTCCCAGACCTTGACTGCACGGAAGTTGCGGTTGCCGTCCTGGCCGATACGGATTCCCTCCGGATTGTAGCCGTAGGCGCCGAAGGGTGAGGTGCCTCCGGTTCCGATCCATTTCGACCCGCCCTGATGGCGCTCCTTCTGTTCGGCGAGGCGCTGTTTCAACGTCTCGAACAGCTTGTCCCAGCCCAGCGCCTTCAACTCGGCCTTCTCATCCTCCGAGAGATACTTCTCCGCGAGCTTGCGCAGCCATTCCTCGGGGATGGCAGCGGGTTCGACCGCCTCGCCCAGCGTTTCCAGCCCTTTGAAGACCGAGGCGAACACCCGGTCGAACCGGTCGAGGTTGGACTCGTCCTTCACCAGCACGGTGCGGGCGAGGAAGTAGAACTCCTCCACGCGCTTGTCCGCGAGGTCGCGCTCCATCGCCTGGAGCAGGGTGAGGTATTCGCGCAGGGACACCGGTACGCGGGCCTCGCGCAGGCCCGTAAAGAATTGGAGCAGCATGAGGCCTAAACGCCCGAGCCCGGCCTGCGGGTCAAGCCGATGCCGGACACCGGGGCCGGGCGTGCCGCGGTCCCCGGAACAACCGGGCCGGTCGCCGCTCCTGTGGACAGCGGCGCTTTCCGGTGGATATCACCCGGGATCGCCTTTGTGCGGAAGGAAGAGCCGTCATCTCAACGGACGTAAGATGCATCGCACAATGCACGACGCGTTCGTGACTTGACGATGGGAAGGACCCCATGCCCGTGGTCTTGCGATCCCTGAGCGATTTCAAGAAATTCCTCCGCAAACCCGGAGCGACCCTGCAGATCGTCCAGAACACCTTCGTCGATCGTCAGGACGCCGAGTCCCGCGCCGCCTATCGCCGCAAGGGCCTCTACGAGCCGCGAACCCTTCGGGCGATGTCGAAGAAGGCCGCCGTGTTCGACGTGAAGGGCCATGATAGCACCGTGTGGCTGTACTGGGATCGCGGCACCCGACACTGGCGCTTCTCGGGCGACACCGTCACGGTTCCGCTCAACGCCGCCCTCGGCCCGCCCGACGCGGTGGTCTATCGCTGCACTCTGCTTCAGCAGAGCGGGCAACGCCGCTCCGCCGCCAAGCGCGGAGACGATGAGGCGATGCTACCGGGGCTATAACTGCAGGCTCCGACCCATAGAGTTCGGCCGTCACGGCGGGGCCGAACGGTCGCGGATCTGCCGTGATCATGAAAGCCGGCGGGCTCGACCTGCCGAGATCGCTGGTCAGCTCGGACTGACCTCTCACACTTTGTTGAACGGACGAATCAAGCGCCCCTCATCGTGCCTTTGATCGAACCTCAGCTTGCGTGCACCACCTGGAGAGATCCCAACCTGCTGTCTGATCCGGACTGATCGTTCGCAATAGCAGCCAAATCGTGGTTTTTCCCGATTTTGCAGTCGTTTTCCGGGCAAATGGTGCAAAACGGACTTGAATCTTTTCTAGATCCTTTTAGCTCACAAGAACGAGGGGAAAATAGGATCATTTACAATGTCGGATAACAGTCAGGTCTCGCAACACGACCGTATCGAGCTCGCTGCCGATCTCGTCTCGGCTTATGTCTCCAACAACTCTCTGCCATCGCCCGAACTCGCGGGTTTGATTGTTCAGGTTCATGCCGCCCTCGTCGCCCTGTCGGCCCCGCAGGCGCCCAAGGAAGAAGAAGTCGAGCGGGCGACACCGGCACAGATCAAGAAGTCGATCACGCCAGATGCCCTGATCTCCTTCATCGACGGCAAGCCCTACAAGACGCTTAAGCGGCACCTGACCACGCACGGCCTCGACATCGAGGGCTACCGCCGCCGCTACGGCCTGCCGGCCGATTATCCGACGGTCTCCTCCAACTATTCGGCCGCGCGCTCTGCCCTCGCCAAGGATCTCGGCCTCGGTCAGCAGCGCCGCAAATCCTCGGCGAAGACCGCGGAGCCGGTCGATGAGGTGGTGGCGGAAGCAGCCCCCGAGCCGCGCCGCAAGACCGCCGCGGAAGGCCGCAAGACCGGCGGGCGCCGCAAGGCTGCCTGAGGATCGATGCCGCGCCGGCGGAGTCATCGGACTCCGCCGGCCGGCTCTGGTGCGTTGACGTTGGTCCGCGCAGCGACGGTCCCGGCCGATCGAAAGGCCGCCGGGCCTGCCTACGGCTCTCAATGGATCACATGGAAGGCTCGCAGCGGCAGCGTCTCGCCGTTGACGCGCTCGGCTTCCCCGTGGCCTGCCGTCTTCTGCTCGCTGCAGACCGCACGCGTAAGACGCGGCGCGCCGATTGCGGAACGCGCTCTTTCGCGAAACAGGGCCCCGACACGACAGGACCGCGCGGCACCCGCATTCTGCTAGGCGGGCGGGGACGTCGAACTTCTGCGCCGGAGCACCCGGTACGGATGCCGGACTCGAAACCTCCCAAGGTCGCTCAGATCGTCGCGTACGATCCGACGCGACCAGCCCGGCGATGCCGGCTCCCGGACCTCCGCGTCATACGATTTTCGATCGATGGCTTCTGATTTCGCCCCACGGCGTCCATCCCGAGGCGATCCAATCGGATGCCGATCGGGCGGATCTCCAGAACGTCCTTCAGATCATCGTCCTGCGCGATGGACGGATGGCTTTCGACCAACGACGCAGCAAGACTTGAGACATCCCGCTCTCCTGGATTTGGCTTCCGGACAGCATCGGGACTCGATCAGCCGGCGAAGGCCACGGATCGGCTTTCACTCGGACAGACATCAGGGTGACGCAACAACGGCACCGGCGCCCGTCGAGCAAACGATCAGGCGTCGGGCATCGCCGACTGGATGAGACGGTCGGAGGAGAGGTCCTCCTCGTCATACCCGAGGAGTTCGGCGAGGCGGCCGCGGGCGCGGCTGACGCGGCTCTTCACCGTGCCGACCTTGCAGCCCATGATGGTCGCCGCCTCCTCGTAGGAGACACCCTCCGCACCCACCAGCACGAGGGCCTCGCGCTGGTCCGGCGGCAGCTTGGCCAGCGCCGTCTGCAGATCCTCGACGTCGAGCCGGTCGCCCTGATGCGGCGCGGTGGCGAGGCGCGCGGCGTAGGAACCGTCCTGATCCTCGACCTCGCGCACGCGCTTGCGGTGATCCGAGTAGAAGATGTTGCGCAGGATCGTGAAGAGCCATGCGTTGAGGTTCGTGCCCGGCTGGAAGCGGGCGCGGTGCTGCCAGCCCTTGAGCAGGGTGTCCTGCACGAGGTCGTCGGAGCGCGCCGGGTTCGAGGTCAGCGACAGGGCAAAGGCGCGCAGGGACGGCACCGCGGAGAGCAGGCCGTTGCGGAATTCGGGATCGATCCGCTCGCCCTGAGCCTTGAGGGCCGCTTCGAGCTTGCCGATCAGCTCGGAGAAGCGGGACGGCGTGTCCTCGCCGGCGCCGAGCGTGTCGTACACGCTGCGCAGATGATCGCCGAGATGGCTGCGGATCGAGTCGGAAAGTTTGGGACGGCCGTCTGTCATCGCGGGACGATCCAGGGTCGCTTCGGTATCGTTACGCATCGGGCACTTCGCGATCGGGACTTTTCGGCAGAGACGGTGCAGTGCAGCACGCGGGGCAGGCCCCGGCACGGCCCTTAACATAGCTGTAGCGCATCGCTCCGATCCAGCACACCCGCGCCACGCGAAATACTGCCACGCTTGCACACGGGACGGTAGGCTGTCGCCCCAAAGAGTGAGATGATTCGCCGATCCTGCCGCGTGAATGCGGCAAATCGGCAGGTCCATCCGCTTTTTCCGATCGATCGCCCTCAGGCCGCGCCGTGGATATCCGGCATCGGACGCTGCCGCGTCGCGCCCTTCAGCACCCGCACCACCCCGTCGGTGAGAACGAGGGTGTCGCCGCGCTCCAGTTCAGTCCAGGTCTCGTCGCGGGTCAGCGCCCGCGTGGCGATCATGGTGACGATGTCGGTCTCGGTGGTCTCCTGAGCGAAATCGACCCGCCAATCCTCGTCGATCAGCGTCGCCGTGCCGAACGGCGCCCGGCGGGTGAGGTAGCAGAGCCGCTTGCCGCAATGGGCGTAGAGCACGCGGCTGTCGGTGAGCAGCATGTTGAAAACACCGCGCTCCGAAAGGATGCGGGCGTAACCCGCAATGGCCGCCTCCAGGGTCGTGGCGCGGGGCGGCTTGGGAAAGCGCTCCTGGAGCTGCGACAGCATCCAGCAGAAAGCGTGTTCGCTGTCGGTGGTGCCAATCGGCTCGAACCGGCCGAGAGGCAGCCGCTTCACGCCCTTGAGCTGGCCGTTATGGGCGAAGGTCCAGCGCCGGCCCCACAGCTCGCGGGAGAAGGGATGGGTGTTCTCGAGGCTGACGCGCCCGCGATTGGCCTTGCGGACATGGGCCACGACGATGCGGCTCTTGATCGGATAGCGGCGCAGGAGCTTGGCGAGTTCGGAGCGTGCGCTGGGCTCGGGGTCGTGGAAGGAGCGGCAACCGCGCCCCTCGTAGAAGGTGATGCCCCAGCCGTCGGCATGCGGGCCGGTCTCGCCGCCGCGCCGGGCCAGGGCGGCGAAGGAGAAGCGGATATCGGTCGGCACATTCGCGCTCATTCCGAGCAGTTCGCACATGGTAGCCGGGGTCTTCTGCGTCGCGCGCGGTGGGATCGAAGAGGGGCGGGGAGGGGAAACTAGAGCGCATACCGAGGAAGTGGAAACCGGTTCGTCGGAAGAATGCGCGTCAAAACAAGGATCGAGAGATGCCGGCCTGATGCGATCAGGTCGGATACGGCTCTAGGAAGCTTCGGGGGGCGGAACAACCGATTTGCGACGCATGTCCCCCGCCGCGCCCGGTCTCCCCCGCGCGCCCTCGCGGCCCGGCCAGACAGGGGTGACGGCGAGCCCCGGAATCAGGCGCCGAACCGCGGGCGCCAGTCCCAGGGCGAGCCCGATCATCCCGGCGAGCGCCAACAGGTCGGTGAGGCCGACGCGAAAGTAGCCACGGAAGGCGGGCGTGACGAGCCAGAACAGCTCGGCAAGATGGACCGCGACCGCGAGCGCCGCCACCAGCCGCGTGCGGTTCTCGCCGGGACGCAAGGTCAGGATGGCGGCAACACCCACCACGACGGCGGCGGATAGCGCCAGGGCGCGGCCGGAAAAGCCTGCGCGCAGCCGATACCACGCGGCGGCCCCCGGATCGGCGGCGGCGCCGAGCATCAGGAACTGCACGACATGCAGGCCGGCCCAAACGAGGAGCAGCACAGCGAGCGGCGTGAGCCGATCGTGGCGGCGCCGGGCGGGGCCGGCGTCGGGCGGCGCGACGAGGATCGCGGCGGCGAGCGCCAGACTCGACCACGCGGCCAGCACCAGCAATCCGAAGGCGCTGGCATGGAAGCGGGGGCCGGGATCGGTTCCGACCGACATGACGAGGTCGCCGGCCGCCAGCGTGCCGACCACGGTGTGGAGGCCGAGGCCGAGCACGGCGCGCCCGTCGTCGATCCGCCCGGCCTTGGCCCAGGGCTCGCCGCCGCGGCGGGCGAAGAGCAAGGCAAGCCCGGTCCAGAGCGCAAAATAGAGGGCGAGGCGAGCGGCGAGCAGCGGCGGCGCGGCTCCGAGGAGGGCGAGCGGGCCATCCGGCCCAGCGCTTTCCGGCGCCGGGTAGAGCAGGAAGGCCGCCACCGGGATCGGCAGAGCGAGGATCGCGGCCACCGGCATCAGAACCAGCAGGCCGCGCAGGGTCTCGAGCAGTGCGGTCTCGGGCTGCGGGCGCCACGCATCGGCCCGCTCGATCATGATGACGACGGGCAGCGCGCCTGCCGGCAGGGCGAGAAGGCAGGTCCAGGCGGCGAGATAGGCGGGCGCGAGCCGGGGCAGCCCGGCATGGTGAAGCGCCAGCAGCAGGCAGGCCATTCCCACGACGAAGGCCGCCGCCGGGCGGCGGGCCGGATCGCGGAAATACGCACCCGCGGATTTCGCCCCCGTCGCCTTGCGGGCGGCACCGCCCTTCTCCTCCGCGCTCACCGCTGCGGCTCCCCGGCGGCGGAGCCGTAGAGGGCGAGGGGACGTCCCGCATCCGCCGGCAGGGCGTACAGGCGCCGGGCGAGGGCCGCCGGAATGAACGGCGTGCCGGAGGGCTCGATCGTCAGGACGAAATGTCCGGCCAGGGCAGAGGGGAGAACGCGGCCGGTCCGCCCTGTTCTCAGAGCGGAGACGAGCGCGACGCCGAGGCCGAGCACTCCGCCCGCCGCCGCGGCGGAGAGGGCCGGCACCGCTGCCATCGCCCAGGATAACGGCCAGGAGCCCGGCCAAGGAGGGGGCCAGACATCGGGCCACGAAAGCGGCCGGGCGAGGAGCGCCGCCACGCTCGCCGGCCCGTCCGGCATTTCCCCGGCAAGGCCGGCGATGCGGATGGCGACGAAGGCCGCAAATCCGAGAAAGGCACCGAACAGCGCGAGGCGGTTCAGGCTTCGCTCCTCTCGGTGCAGGGCGCCGGCGACCTCCGGCATCGGCACCGGAGCGAAGGCGTCCAGGCGTGGCGCGCGGCCCCCCGAGAGCCCCCGCGCCGCTTCGGCGAGCCCGGCCTCCGAAGCGAAGATCGCGATGAGGCCGGGGGGCTGGCCAAACGATTGAGCGAGAGGCTGGCCGGGGAGCTGGTTCGGCCGGATGTTCGGCGCGATCTCCGGCGCCCGCGGCGCGGCGTGCGCGTTCTCGGCGAGGGCGAGCTGGCGCGTCTCGGCGATTCCGACCGGCGGCACGAGGCGGAGGAGAAGCAGCAGGCCGAGGACGAACAGCCCCGCGGTCCCCAGCATGGCGACCTCCGCGGTCAGGAGATCCGCGAGGCTTGCCCCCGCCGCCCCGATCCGCATGGCAAGCACGTGATCCGCTCCGAGGCTGATGGCGACGAGGGCGCCGATCAGACCGAGGGCGAGGGCGCTGCGGCGGATCGCGGGGATCCAGAACAATTGCGTGGGGAGAAGCCCGGCGAGCATGAGTGTCCAGAAAGCGGGCGCCTCGTCGCCGAAGAGCCTGCGCGTCAGGCGTGCCCGCTCGGCCGCGTCGCCGTAAAGCAGGGCGGTGACGATCTCGGTGACGTGGCAATAGAGGGCGGCAAGGCCGAAGGCGAGCAGCAGCCGCCCGATGATATCGAGATGCCGGCCGGTGATGAGGCCATCGAGTCCGCGGCTTCGGCGCAGGGTCGTGGCGAGCGCCGCGGTCAGCCCGGCACCCGAGAGCACCGCCTCGACCAGAAGGGCGACGGGGAGCAAGGTGTCGTGCCGGTCGGTGCGCAGGGCGGCGGCGAGCGCTAGGTCGATCAGCACCGCCACCGCCGCGAGAATGCCGAGCAGGCCGAAGCCGCGGCAGGCCCGCTCCCAGGCGAGCCATTGCAGCGCCGAGCCGCACCAGCCGGCGGACAGCGTCCGGTAGAGGCGGGCGCGTCGGGAACCCGGCCCCGCGGCGTCGCGTAACACCGCCACATCCGGAAGGAGCGCCGCCACCCAGAGGCCGAGGCTGGCCAGGAGCAAGGCCCCGAGGCTCACCGGATGGACCGGCGCCGGGTGGAGCGCGACGAGACCTGAGCAGAGCAGGGCAGCGGTCTGCGTCAGGCGCCCGATCCCGCAGCGCCACGCGACGCCGGCGAGCAGCAGCAGCCCCGAAATCAGCAGGCAGCCCGCAGCGAGCCCGATCCACCACGCGGCGCCGGCCGGGCCGAATTCGGCGGGCACGGCCGAGCGCAGACCGGCCCAGACGAGGATCGGGACGAAGGTTGCGGCGACGGCGAGCCGCCAAAAGCGACCGGCGGGCGCGAGCACGCTCCCCGCGAGCGCGGCGGCGATCGAAGCGACCGTCTCTCCGGCCCCGATCACCGGCGCGCCGTAGAGGGGAGCGGGCTCGGCCGCAGGCTGAAACACGCGTTCGGTCATCGGCTCAACGGTCGGCCGCAGGCTGCGGGCGGCTCCGATCCTGATTGCGATCCTGACGGAGAAAGGCGGGCGATGGAATGTCTCGCACGGCCATCCGTGTCGCCCGAAAGGAGGGTAGGGGAAAGGCGCTGCCGAACGGGATGGCTGGGGAAACGCCAGAAAGGCAGGCCCTCCGCACGCAGATGCGGACGGTAAGCGCCCGCCATGTGCCGTCCCGCACCAAAGAGCAATGCCACGGCAGGAATGCGAGGCGAGGCGCCGCCCGCGCGGGCTTGCGCCGCGGCGTTTCCGTGCGAAGAGGACGATACGTGACGGCCTCCTCACGCGCCTGCCCGCCGGATCGTCCCTCACAGCGCCGAAACCGTTCTCCGATGCCGCACCCCACCGCCGCGAATTCGTCGGCCACGGCTTGGCCGGGCGCCCGGAATGCCGATGGAGCGTGATCCCGTCCTGTTCGCCTGGGCCTCGTCCCCGCGTCGGCACGCGGCGGCGCTCGGGCTGGCGGTGGGCCTCGGCGGACCGCTGGCGCTGTTCGTGCTGCTGTGCCTGCGCGACCTGATCGCGGTACTGACCCGCAGCAGCCCGGACTTCCTGCCCTTCCTGCGGATCGCCCTGCCGCTGCCGGGCCATCACGGCGACGAAGCGCCGATCCTGTTCCAAGGGTGGAGCCTGCCACCGACGGAACTGCCGCTGATCGCGCTGACCTCGCTCGCCGCCGCGGCCCTGCTGCTGGCCGCCCTGGGGGCCGCGGTCGCGTATCTCTGCTTCTCCGTTCAGGCCCGGGCCACGGCGCGGCTGCGGGCGCGGGCCACCGAAGCGATCCTCGCCTCGCCGCCCGGTGCCCGTGAGGATCTCCGGGCGCTGCCCGGCCTCGTCGGCCAAGCCCTGGCGCGGATGGGTCCGCTCTCGGCGGTCGGCATCGTCGTGCCCGGCCTGACGCTCGCGGCGATCCTGCTCGCCCTCGTCATGGCGGAACTGGCCGCCCCGCGCCTCGTACCGGTGATTGCGCTGTTGCTCGCCGCCGTCGGGCTCGCCCGGGTTCTGCTCGCCAGCCGCACCGCCGCCCGGCACAGCCTGCGCCAGGCCGACACCGCCGCGACGGAGACGGGCCTGCGCGACCTGATCCGGCGGATGCCGGCGGTGCGCGCCCATGGCGCGGCGGCGTTCGAACGCCGTCGCCTCGGACTTCGGGCGCGGGCGGCGCGCAGCGCGCTGGTGCGGGCGGAGGCCCGGCTCGCCTATGCGCGGGCCCCGGCACTCGCCCTCGTCGTGATCCTGCCCGCGCTCCTCGTCGCCACCGCCCTGTGGCAGGGCGAGGCCGCGACCGAGGCCGACAACGTCCTACCCGGAGCGCTGGTCGCCGCAGCCGGTGCCTTTACGCTGGCGGCAACCCTCGTCGCGATCAGCCTGCGGCTGTGGAGCCAGCACCGGGCGGTCGCCCCCCTGTTCCGTTCCATCGCCGAGACGCTGGACGCCCTGAGCCCCCGCCTGCCGGGGAACCGTTCGCGGAGCGCGGCCCCATTCCCGAAGACGGGCGCCCTGGTCGCCAAGGGCGTCGGCGCCTACGATCCCGGCAGCGGCGAGCGACTGACGGGCGTCGATCTCGCCCTACCGATGCCGGCGCATGTGGCGATCGTGGGTCACCGCGGCAGCGGATCGCGGGCGCTTGCCGCCCTGCTCGCCGGGCAGATCGAGCCCACCGCCGGCGCGGTCACCTATGGCGGCACCGACCTGCGCGCCTTCGACTCCGCCGAGCGCGCCCGCCGGATCGCGCTAGCCGGCTCGGAGGCGATCCTGATCGAGGGGACGCTGCGCCAGAACCTGCTCTACGGCGCCCGCAGCGGCGACCGCGAAGCCTCGGGGCTGGCCGAGCGCATCGCCATCCTCAAGCTCACCGGGCTCGACGCCTTCGTCTACGAGCGGGGCCTCGAGGCCTCCGTCGACCCGGAAGACGATCCCGCTACGGCGGAAGCGGTCGTCGCCGCCCGCTGGGCGGTGCGCGATGCGCTGGCGAGCGAGGGCATGGCTCGGCTCGTCGAGCCGTTCGACCCGGCCCGCTACAACCATCAGGCCGATATCGGCGAGAACATCCTGTTCGGCGAGGCGGTGAGCCCGGCCTTCACGCAAGCGCGGCTCGCGGCGCATCCCTACCTGCGTGCCGTGCTGGAAGCGGAGGATCTCACCCGCAGCCTGGTCGATGTCGGGCTCCAGGTCGCCCGCTCCACCGTCGAGATTTTTTCGGATTTGCCAGACGACCACCCTCTGTTCGAGAGCTTCTCGTTGTTCCCGGCGGCCGAGCGGGGTTATTTCGAGGATCTGGTCGCGCGCCTGCCCGAGGCCCGAGGTTTCCGCCGCGGTCCGGCCGGGCACCGCGACCGCGAGCGGCTGATCGGGCTGGCGCTCCGTTACAGCGAGACGCGCCACCGCTTCGGTCTGATCGACGAGGCGCTGGAACAGCGTCTGGTCGCCGCCCGCCATTCCTTCGCGGCGATGCTGCCACCGCGCTACCGCGAGAAGGTCGAGTTCTACGATCCCGCCCGGCTCACCGCCGCCGCGAGCCTGGAGGAGAACCTGCTGTTCGGGCGCATCACCCAAGGTGAGGCGGGCGCCGAGGGGCGGGTGCGCGCTCTGGTGCGCCGGGTACTCGCCGAGCAGGGGCTGGAGCCCACCGTCTACCGGCTCGGCCTCGCAGCGCGGATCGAGGCCGGCGTGGCGGTGGCGGGCCAAGGCCAGCGCGCGGTGCTGGGGGAGGGCGCCATCGGCCCGCGCGAGCGGGTGGCGATCGAGTTCGTGCGCTGCCTCGTGCGCCGTCCGGACATCCTCGTGGTCGGACTCTCACTCGACGACCGCAAGCCCGACGAGATCACCGCCCGCATCGAGCGCCTGCGGGCGCTGCGCGCCGGGGCCGCGCTGATCGTCTGCCTGCCCGACGAGGACACCCTCAACCGGCAGTCGCCGTTCGACGCGGTGCTGCGGGTGGAGCGCAACACGGTGGTCACTCATGCGTCCCGGGAAACCGAGCCGGTCACGGCCTGAGCGATCTCCAAATCCGCCATCCCGAAGGGATCAACCGGATTTGGAATGACCGCTTCCGTTTCCCGCAAAACCGCCTCAAAGCTTGGGCACGATCCGGTTTTCGTCGCCCGCAGGCACCACCGGTCGGCCCTGGCCTCGATCGAGACGGTGCATGCCTCCCCCGAACCGCTCTCGAGGCTCTGTGAGATCCTTCCTCAGAACCCTGATTCCGGGGCTGGTCGGGGTGTCGATCCTCACGGCGTCGAACACGCTCGCACGGGCCGACAAGGCGAACGCGCCGATCCCGGCCGCGACCCTGGCGCTGATGGCCGCGCGCGGCACCAACGCCGCCTCGCCGATCGTGCTGCGCGCCTACAAGAAGGAATCCGAGATCGAGGTCTGGAAGCGCAACGCCGCCGGGCGCTACGTGCCGATCAAGACCTATCCGATCTGCCGCTGGTCCGGGCAGCTCGGGCCGAAGACCAAGAGCGGCGACCGGCAGACGCCGGAGGGGTTCTACACGGTGGCGAAAAGCCAGATGAACCCGAACTCGCGCTATTACCTCTCCTTCGACGTCGGCTACCCCAACGCCTTCGACCGGGCGCACGGCTCCACCGGCTCGGCGGTGATGGTGCACGGCGTCTGCTCGTCGATGGGCTGCTTTGCCATGACGGATACGGTGGCGGGCGAGCTGTTCTCGATCGCCCGCGAGGCGTTCGCCGGGGGGCAGGGCGCGTTCCAGTTCCAGTCCTTCCCGTTCCGGATGACCGCCGCGAACATGGCCCGGCACCGGACCGACCCGAACATCGCCTTCTGGCGCCAGTTGAAGGAAGGCTCGGACCGCTTCGAGGCGACCGGCGAGGAGCCGGCCGTGAGCGTCACCGCCGGCCGCTACACCTTTGCGCCCTCGCGCGATCCGGCCAAGGAGACGGCGTTCACCGCCCTGCACAAGGACGAGACCGACCGCATCGCCGCCCTGGTGGAGGAGGGCGCGGCGGCCGTGCGCACGACCTACTCCGACGGCGGCCAGCACGCCTTCTGGGCGGCGCGGATCCTTCAGGGTCATCCGGTGGGCGACATCAGCCGGCCGGAGGCGCTGGCCTATGCCGGCCAGGAGGTCGTGCTGATCCCCGCCCGCCGCAGGGCGCCGCCCCCGCCGCCCGTTCCCGAGGCCGTATGGGCCGCCTGGATCGGCATGGACAGCCCGTCGCTCACCGTGCGGACCGCTGGGTTCGTGCCGCCCTACGTCGCCGCGACGGCACGCATCGCGGCGCCGGTCACGCGCTACGCGCAGACGTGGCCGAGTCTCGCCCGCGCGGCGATCGAGGGTGCGCTGCCGCCGCCGGATTTCACCCAAACACAGCCTTTGATTGAAAAACTGGCCCAGCGCTGACACGGTACTGACTTGGACCCACTCAAAACGGCGTGTGCGAGCACGCACACAAACCCGAATGGCGGGCCCCCATCTGAGCGCTGTACAGTCGGAGCCTGAAGAGGGGCCGAAGAACAGCCGCGGATCCATGCGCGGATGCGCGCGGCGGCACCGCTAACACCAGCGAAAGCCAGGCCCGAGGCTTGGCATTGGTACCGATCCATGACCCTGCCATATCCAGCCGAGGACGATTCCCTCGTCCTGCGTTTCTGGGGCGTCCGCGGCTCCACGCCGGTCAGCGGCCCGGAAACCGCCGAGTTCGGCGGCAACACGCCGTGCCTGGAGATCCGCTGCGGGGAACGTCTGTTTGTGATCGATGCCGGCTCGGGCCTGGGCGCCTTCGGGCGCAACTGCCGCGAGAGCCTGCCGCAGGATATCGACCTGCTGTTCAGCCACCTGCATCTCGACCACACGGCGGGTCTGCCGTTCTTCAAGCCGGCGGTGCTGGACGGCACCCGCACGATCCACACCTATTGCGGCAACCTCGATGGAGCCAGCGCCGAGGAGGCCCTCGGTCGGCTGTTCTCGCCGCCGCTCTTCCCCGTCACGCTCGACGTGCTGCCCTGCAGCTTCGCGCATCACGGTTTCCGGGCGGGCGAGTCGCTTACCTTCGCCGACGGCATCCGGGTCGACACGATTCTGCTCGACCACCCGCAGGGATCGACCGGTTACCGCTTCGACCACGGCGGCAAGCGGCTCTGCGTCATCAGCGACATCGAGCACGGCGCGAACTGGCCTGATCCGGACCTGTGCCGCTTCGTCGAGGGGGCCGACCTCCTCGTCTACGACGGCATGTTCACCGAAGGCGAGTATCCCTGCTGCAAGGGCTGGGGCCACTCGACCTGGCAGAAGGGCGTGGAGCTGGCGAAGGGCGCGGGCGCCAAGGCGCTCGCCATCATCCACCTGCATCCGTGCCATTCGGACGTGCAGTTGCGCGCGGTCGAGGCCGAGATGCAGGCCGAGATGCCCACCGCCTTCATCGCCCGCGAACGGCAGTCGATCGAGGTCGGCCGGCCGCTCGTGGGCCTTGCCGAGACGCCGGTGCTGGCGCTGGCCCGCCGGGCCTGAGGCGGCCGGGCACCGCTGATCTCAGCGTCGTTCCGCCATCCCGAGGCGAAGTCGGAACGGCGCTACGCTGTCGGAAGCATGCGCTGACCGACAGGCGCGGCCCCTCGCCCAAGCGGGAGAGCGGCCGCACTCAGTCTCCTTACAGAGCCGTCGTCGCGTTCGCCCCTTCCTCGCGGCCGATGCGGCTGTGCTTGCGGCTCCAGGCGAAGTAGATCACGAGGCCGATCGCCAGCCAGATCAGGAGGCGCAGCCACGTGTCGCCGTCGAGCGAGAGCATCATGCCGAGGCAGAAGAGGGCGCCGAGGATCGGCACGAACGGCACCAGCGGCGTGCGGTAGGCGCGCGGAGCGTCGGGCTGGGTGCGGCGCAAGATGACGACCCCGGCGCAGACGAGGATGAAGGCGAGCAGCGTGCCGATGCTGGTCATATGGCCGAGCTGCGAGATCGGCAGGAAGCCGCCGAGCGCGCTGGTGAACACCATGAAGAACAGGTTCGAGCGGTAGGGCGTCTTCCACTTCGGATGGATCGCCGAGAAGAAGCCCGGCAGCAGCCGGTCCTTCGACATGGAGTAGAACACCCGGCTCTGGCCGAGCAGCAGCACGAGGATCACGGTCGAGAAGCCGCAGATCACGCCGAAGGTGACGAGGCTTTTCAGCCACGGAAACGGCGTCGCGGCGATCGCCGTGTTCACCGGGGCGGCGTCACCCCGCATGGCGTCGTAGTGGACGAGGCCGGTCAGCACGCCCGCGAACGCGATGTAGAGCACCGTGCAGATCGCCAGCGATCCGAGGATGCCGATCATCATGTTGCGCTGGGGGTTCTTAGCCTCCTGCGCCGCGGTCGAGACCGCGTCGAAGCCGACATAGGCGAAGAACACCACGCCGGCCGCCCGCATCACGCCGCTCCAGCCATACTCGCCGAAGGTGCCGGTGTTCGGCGGCAGGAAGGGGTCGTAGTTCTGCGCCTTCACGTAGAACAGGCCGACCCCGATCACGATGGCCACGACGGCGAGCTTGAGCAGCACCACCGCGCCGTTGACGCGGGCCGATTCCCGGATGCCGACGATGAGCAGGGCCGAGGCCGCGACCACGATCAGCATTGCCGGCAGGTTCACGAGGCCGTGCGCCACGCTGCCGTCGGCAAGCTGGTAGGCCTCGAAGGGCGAGTGCACGAGCGAGCCCGGCAGGTTGATGCCGAGCGTGTCGCGCATGAAGCGGGTGACGTAACGCGACCAGCTCACCGAGACGGTGGCGGCTCCGACCGCGTATTCGAGCACGAGATCCCAGCCGATGATCCAGGCGATGAACTCGCCCATCGTGGCGTAGGTGTAGGTGTAGGCCGAGCCGGCGACCGGGATCATGCCGGCGAGCTCGCTGTAGCACATGCCGGCGAGCGCGCAGCCGATTGCGGCGATGGCGAAGGAGAGCGTCACCGCCGGGCCGGCATGCTCGGCCGCGGCGATGCCGGTGAGCGAGAACAGGCCCGCTCCGATCACCGCACCGATGCCGAGGCCGATCAGGCTCCAGGGGCCGAGATGGCGTTCCAGCTTGTCCTCGCCGGATTCAGCATCGGCATTGAGCCGTTCCAGCGTCTTGATCCTGAAAAGATCACTCGCCAAGCCTGACGCCATGTCCGCCCCACCCCTCGTATCGGCCGAGCTCCTCTGACGGAGCGGCCGAATTCTGACACAGATGAATCGTGAAACCGATGCGGGCGCAACGGCCCGGGACGACATTGCGGTGCAAGGACCCGGCCAAGCTGTTACGCGAGGGGGGACGCGCGCAGCTCCGAGGCCGCACTCCCGGCTCAAGGCACCCCAGTCAGAGCGCCCAAGTCAGGTCCCGATAGGCGCCGTCCCAGAACCCGTATTCGAGACGGGTCGCGTGAGTGTAGGCCGCGTGCATGCGGGCGCGCAGCGCCGGGGAGGCCTCGGCGGCGGCCTCGTCGGTGGCGGCGATCATCGCGGCCACCGCCTCGCCGAACTCCTCACCGGCATAGGTGTCGATCCAGGCCCGATAGGGATTGTCGGACTTTGCGCGGGAGAAGATGTCGCGGCCGACTTCGGCATAGATCCAGAAACAGGGCAGCAGCGCGCCGAGTACGACTTCGTAGGGTTCGGCATAGGCCGTCGCGAGCAGCCACGCGACGTAGTGGTCGCAGGCCGGCGAGAGGGGGGTTGCGGCAAACGACCCGGCGTCGATACCGTATTCTTGGAAGAAGCCGCCATGCAGCGCGCGCTCGACCACGATTGCGGTCTCGGCGCCGCGGGCGAACTGCACGATCCGGTCGGGATGCGGCGCCTTGGCTGCGGCGAGCGCCAGCCCCCGGCCAAAACCGATGAGGTAATGCGCGTCCTGCACGATGTAGCGGCGGAAGCGTTCCGGGCTCAGGGAGCCGTCCGCCAGTTCCGCATTGAACGGCATCGTGCGGATCGCCTCGTAGGCCGCGAGATTGCGCGCCCAGGCTTCCTGCGAGAAGCGCCCGGCAGAGGGGATGTCGGCCAAGAACGGCGCTCCGTCTTTTGAAAGGGATCAGCCCTTTCGCTGGGCCTGGGTCACCGCGACGTGGATCAGTTCGGCCAGCGTGCGCACCCTGAGCTTCTGGCGCATCTGCGAGCAGGCGTTGGTGACGGTCTTGTAGCTCACCGAGAGGTCGGCGGCGATGGCGCCGTAGGACTTGCCCTGGGCGAGGCGGGCGAGGATCTGCTGCTCGCGCGGCGTGAGCTGGGTCTCCGGGGTGCGGCGCGGGTCGGCGCGCAGCATCGCCACCTCGGTGGCCAGCCGCCGGTCGAGATAGACCTCGCCCGCGCGCACCCGCTCGAAGGCCTGGAACAGCTCGTTCGAGGCGTGGTCCTTGAGCACGTAACCCAGCGCCCCGGCCTCCAGCGCCCGCGAGACGATGACGGGATCGTTGTGCATCGAGAACACGAGCACGCGAGTCTCGGGCTCGACGGCGCGCATGCGCCGGATCAGGGCGAGGCCGGCGAGCCCGCTGCCCTGGAAGGTCAGGTCGCAGATCACCACCGGCGGGCGCAGGCGGTGGAAGGCGCGGTAGCCGGAGACGACGCCGGTCGCCTCGACCACGGTCTCGATCCCGGCATCCTCCAGCACGCGGCGACAGCCTTGCAGGACGATCGGGTGATCGTCGATGACCAGAACCGGGACGGGTCCGCCCTTGCTCGACGCCGCTTTCATCACGGGGCTGCTGACCGGCGCGTTCATCTTACACGCATCACTCGGGTTGCGGCGCGGGCGGAGGCGGAACCTCGCTGCCGTCGCGCTCGGGATCGATCGGGAGGGTGATCCGGACAACGGTTCCGGAGGCGCCGTTGTCAAGAGACGCCGTGTCGAGATGGAAATGACCGCCGAGCGCCTCGACCCGCTCGCGCATCCCCGACAGGCCGAGGCCGACCCGGTGGCCGGGCGCGATGCCGGTGCCGTCATCCTCGACGCTCACCCGCAGAAGCGTCAGGCCGGCGGCATCGATCTCCTCCGTCGCACGGGCCCGGACGTGGCGGGCGGCGCCGTGGCGCACGGCGTTGGTGCTGCTCTCCTGGATACAGCGGAACACGGTGAGATCGACGATGTCGCCGTAGCCGCGGGCCAGCCCCTCGAAGTCACCATCGAAGGCGGTCTCGGGGTGGCGGCGCCGGAAGTCGCGCAGCAGCAGGTTGAGGCAATCCGTCAGCGGCACCTCGCCGAGCCCATGCGGGCGCAGGCGGTTGAGGAGGTCTCGGTTGAGGGTCTGAACCTGGCCGACGATGCTGCCGATGTCGCCGGCCCGCGCCGCGAGCCGGCCGCGGTCGATCTCGCCGGGGCTGGCGGCGAGCCGCGCGACGGAGGCCGCGTTGGCTTCCAGCGCGAACAGGCACGGGCCGAACTCGTCGTGGAGTTCGAGGGCGATGCGGGCGCGTTCGTCGTCCTGGGCCGTCAGGAGTTGGCGGTTGAGGCGGCCGTTGGCGGCCCGCGCCTCGGAGAGCGCCCCGGCCACGCGGTTGAAGCGCGCGGCGATCACCGCCAGCTCGCGGGAGGCGGGTGGATCGAGATGGGCGGTATAGTCGTGCCGCTCCAGCCGGGTCAGACCGTCCGCGAGGCGGCCGAGCGGCCGCAGGATGCGCCCAAGCGCTAGGGTGAGGGCGGCGAGCACCGCGAGGTTCACGATCAGGCTGGCCAGCGCCAGCGAGCGGGCATAGCCCCAGACCTCCTCGATCTCATCGAGAGGCTGGGTCGTGATCGCGGCGGTGCCGATCCGCTCGCCCTTCACGAGGATGGGCAGGTCGTGCTGGCGCGGTTCGGGGGCGATCAGCCGGACGAACCAGCGCGGCGCCGTGCGCTGCTCACGCCCCTGCTCGGAGGGGCCGAAGCCGACACGCTTGCCTTCTGCATCGAGGATCGTCACGCGGACGTGGCGCAGCGCCTGAAAGCGCAGGTCGAGGGTGTGGAGCACGCTCTCGGGGCTCGGGCTGCGCAGGGAGCGGATGGTGTCGGCCACCAGGGGCTCGACGGTGGCGAGGCTGGCTGCCATCTCGACCTGCACGGCGCTGCGCGCGGTCAGCACGATCACGCCGCAGGAGGCGAGGGCGGCCACGATATCGATGGCGAGCACGACGAGGATGAGCCGCGTGCGCGTCGGCCAGCCGGCCCAGAACGGCACGGCCGCGTCGGCAGCCCGATCCTGCGCCTTGTCGAGATTGGGATCGGCCACGGATTGCGCCATCATGGGCGTCGGGGAAGCTTGCGTCGCGGCGGGAATCGGCACGGGCCCTCGCGGTCGATCAGTCCGCCATACGCCGACACGAGCAGGCCGTATCCGGGACCATTCGGCAAGCCGCCATCGGATAAAAGTCTCAGATCTCTACTCTTTCGGCACGGCTGCACCGTGGCCGATCACCGGTTGAAAGTCCATGCCGGCGCCGCGCCACAGGGTCGCGCGGCACACTGATGTTTTTCTTATGATCGCCGACCGACACGCCGCACACCGCATCGGCCCGGTTACACGCTCCGTTAAGCCGGCTCCGCTAAGGTCGATCGCGAGAATTGATCGGGGTGAGACTTGTCCGGGGCGCGCCTGTCCCGTTCAGGCTCATCCGCCCCGGAGTTTCCGACAGATTCGTGTGGATGGACGACGCCTGAATTCTCAACAGGCCGCACCGGACATCTTGCCGCCGCATTGCCGAGGCCGTCTTGTTGCAGGGCTACAACGTGCAAGAGGCCGACCGCATGTCGGTGACGATCCATCCGTCCCAAACCCGGCCGGCCGAGAGCAAGGCTCCGGCTCGGCGCCGGCTGCCTCTCATCCTCGGTGCCGCGGGCGGGGGCACTGCCCTCCTCGTCTTTGCCGTGGGGGCTTTTGCGTTCTTCTCCGATCTCGCCGATCCCCGAAGCCGGCCGGCGCGAATCGCACCCGTCGCTTCGCAATGGCCCGACCTGAAGGACGGCGTTCCGGCACTGGCGCCGGCCGCCAGCGGTTTGCCGGAAGGGCGCCGGGCCAGCCTGCCGATCACTGAACCCGCTGCACCGGCCGCGCCACCGCCCGCGCCGGTGGCATCCGCAGCGCCGGACATCGCGCCGCCGGCCCGGGCGAACCTGCCGATCGAGCCCGCACCGACGGTTCCGGCCGCGGCCCGCACGGCGGCAGCGCTCGCCCCCGCCAAAGTCACGGTGCCGCTGCCTCCGAGCCGGAGCGAGATGGTGCAGGCGAAGACGGAGCAGCCGGCGCGTTTTGTATCGCTGCCTGCGAAGACGAAGCCCGAGATCACGAAAACCGAAGCCAAGGCCGAGGCAAGAGCCAAGACCGACAGCGCCAAGGCCGAGATTGCCAAGGCTGAACCCGCCAAGGCCGATCTCGGCCGGAAGCCCGCGCCGGTCGTCCGCGACCGCGCCACGGAAGCACGGCCGACGCAGACCGCTTCGGCGCAAGCACCTGCCGCGCGACCGGCGCAGGACGCAGCGGAAGAGCCGGAACTGCTCGGCGTCAAGATACCCGGCGGCCGTCAGATCCGCGACGGCTGGGATGCCGCCGTGAGCGGCCTGCTCGGCGACAAGTAAGTCCGTCGGCACGACGGCCCGGCTCGAACGAGCCGAACGCGACCTTCGACGCGTGCACACCCAAAATGGTCATCGTCGCCGGGGCGGCTTTCGTGCCCCGGCACCGTCGCGCGGCAGTTCAGCCGCCCCGGCCCGACTTGGTCGCCTCGCGGCGATGGCGCTGGGCACGGGGGCTCTTCGGTACCTTGGCGGCAGCCGGTCCATCCCCCTGCATCCGCTCGACGCGCACATCCGCGGGCCCGCGCCGGGCGAAGGACGCGGCGAAGTCGTCCGCGGCGCTGGCGCGAACCTCGAAGGTCGTCTCGTTGTCGAAGATCCGGATCGAGCCGATATCGCCGCGACCGATCTGTCCGCGGCGGGTCAGCATCGGCAGAAGCCGGCGCGGCTCGGCCCGGTCGCGGCGACCGAGATTGAGCCGGAACCACGCTGCCGGCTCGTCGTCACCGACCCGCGAAGCGCCGACCGGCACACCGCTGCGGGACTCCGGACGCCGGCTCGTCTCGTAGGCCGGATCGCTCACCTCCTCCGGCACGGGGATGCGCGAGCGGTAGAGCCGGGCGAAGGCCGCAGCGAGACGCTCGGGCGGGCAGCGCTCCATCAACGCCTCGGCCCATTCCCGCTCCCACTCGCGGTCCTCCTCCGTCTCGGGCTCGGCGAGCAGCGGATCGGACATCATCCGCTCGCGGTCGAGGATGCGGATCTCGTCCGCGTTCGGCGGGCCGCTCCAATCGGGGCTGACCTTGGCAATGGCGAACATCTGCTCGGCCCGCCGCCGCCGGGCCGGCGGCACCAGCACGACGCTGGTGCCTTTCCGGCCGGCGCGGCCGGTGCGGCCGGAGCGGTGCTGCATCACCTCGGCATCGTGCGGCAGGTCGGCGTGGATGACGAGGTCGAGCCCCGGCAGGTCGATGCCGCGGGCGGCGACGTCGGTGGCGACGCAGACGCGGGCACGGCCGTCGCGCAGGGCCTGGAGCGCGGCGTTGCGCTCGCCCTGACCGAGCTCGCCCGAGAGCGCCACGGCTGAGAAGCCGCGTTCGGTCAGCGAGGCCTGGAGATGGCGCACGCCGTCACGGGTGTTGCAGAACACGATCGCGACCGGTGCATCGACGTAGCGCAGAATGTTGACGACGGCGTGCTCGACCTCCCGCGGCATCACGCGCACCGCGCGGTAGACGATGTCGGCATGGCCGCGGGTCTCGCCGGCGACCGCGAGGCGCAGGGCGTCGCGCTGATAGCTCTCGGCGAGCGCGACGATGGCTTTCGGCAGTGTCGCCGAGAACAGCAGGGTGCGCCGGTCCTTCGGGGTCGAGGCCAGGATGAATTCGAGATCCTCGCGAAAGCCCATGTCGAGCATTTCGTCCGCCTCGTCGAGGATGACGGCGCGAAGACCTTCGGTGACGAGCCGGCCGCGCTCCATGTGGTCGCGCAGGCGCCCCGGCGTGCCGACGACGATGTGGACGCCGGCCTCCAGCGCGCGGGCCTCGCGGCGCGGATCCATGCCGCCTACGCAAGGGACGATGCGCGCGCCGGTCTGCGCGTAGAGCCAGGTCAGCTCCCGCTGCACCTGGAGTGCCAGCTCACGGGTCGGAGCGATAACGAGCGCCAGAGGCGCGCCGGGCGGCGGCAGCGCCTCGTCCTCGCCGAGCAGCGTACCGGAGATGGCGAGACCGAAGGCAACGGTCTTGCCCGATCCGGTCTGAGCCGAAACGAGCAGGTCGCGCTCGGGGACGGCATCGAGCACCGCCTGCTGGACGGGTGTCGGCTCGGCATAGTTGCGCTCGGTGAGCGCCCGCGCCAGGGGGGAGGGCAGAGTCGGAAATGGCAAGGGAGATGCGCCTTAAGGGTCGGCGAATTCGGACCGGCAATCATCGGCCGGATCGGAATCGGACGCCGCTTCTAACCCTATTTAGACGCGCCGACCACTACGCCGGCCGCGCGGGGGCGTTGCGCGGGGGCCGGGGCGGGCGCTTTCCAATTCACGGGCCGTGCGGTTGCTCCGCCTCGATCCCGCCGTCGTCCGGCGGCGAAGGGGTTGCGGCCAATCGGACGGCGGGCACGTCGCCCTCGTCGTAGAGCCCCTGGCGGAACATCCAGGCGTAAGATTTGCGGACGATGTCGAGGGTCGCCTCGTCGTAGTAGGCGGCGGCGGCGCGACGTGCCGTGGTGTTGATGTGCGGCAACGCCTCCCCGTCCTGCAGGGTCACGCCCTGCAGAGCGGCAGCCAATCCGGTTTCGATTTCCTCCACCTTGACGATGGCGAGCTGTGGCAGGCTGAACGTTTCCTCGGTCCGATGGTAACTCTCGGTGTTCCACAAGTCGCAGGTGCCGTGCGTCTCCCAAACCCAATGTAGATAGGCATCAAAGGGCATTCTAGCAGCCTGGCGGACAGCTTCGAGAAGCACCGGACTGTTCAGATCTTCTGCGATCGTGTCGTACTGGAGATTTTGCCTGTAATGCTCGTAGACGGAAACTTCCCGGTCAAACGGGTTGCGCGTCATGACCAGCACGCGCTTGAATGCGGAAGGCGGCTGCGCAAGAACGCCGCAGGCATAGCCGACGGAGAGCGACAAGGTGGGGTGATTGCTGCCCAATGTTTTTATGTAGGCCGTTTGCACCTCCGGCAACACCGACCTCAGGTATCGAAGGATCGAGGTTCCAGCCGTCTTCGGATTGTGAACGAAGAGCAGTTCGCGATTGAATAAGATCATTCGAAAAACCGAAATCCTCTCACGTGCCCCAACCATGTCCAGGTCGCGCCTGCGGGATCCTTGAGCGGGCCGCGACCGGTTGCAGAGCCGGCCCGCCGAGCGGAGGACGGTACCCTTTGGGTGCGAACACAATTGTATCGAAGGCCGCATCGGCTGCAATCCCGGCCCCTGCGCCGCCCGCCGGATGCGCCGGGACGAACAGCGGGATCGATATCACGGCGACGCAGTGCCGAACGGAGGCCGAGCATGACGACAGCGACGGTTCACCCGGCCGAGAGCGGGTTACTCGATTTCGTCGTTGCGGGCGCGCAGAAATGCGGGACCACGACTCTGTATGCCTACCTCGATGGGCATCCCAGCGTCAGCATGGCGAATCCGAAGGAAACGCACTTTTTCGATACGGAAACCACCGACTGGTCGAGGCCCGACTATGCGCGCCTTCATTCCCTCGTTCCACCCGGCGGAACGATCTCGGGAGAAGCCACGCCGGTCACGCTCTACTGGCTACCAGCGCATGAGCGGCTTCGCGCCTACAATCCCCATCTCAAGATCATCCTGCTGTTTCGCGATCCGATCGACCGCGCCTATTCCAACTGGCGCATGGTCCGGCGCTTTTCGGAAGCGGGCGTCACGGTCGGGGGGCAAGCCGTGGAGACGCTGCCGTTCGGAGTGGCCATACGCGACGGCCGGCGCCGGATGGCCGAGCATGTCGAGGTTCCTGGCCTCAACCGGTGGTGGGCCTATGTGGAGCGCGGCCTCTACGCCGAGCAGGTGCGTCACTTCCGGCGTTTCTTCCCGGCGGAGCAGTTCCTGCTTCTGAACTTCGACGACATCCGCAACGATCCGAGTGCCCTGCTGGCACGCGTCGCCGGGTTCCTCGACATCGATCCGGATCGTTTCACCACGGAGCGGCTCACCGAGAACCTCGGCGGTGATCGTGAGGACGAGGGACCGGACGAGGACGACATCCGGTATCTGTCCGAAATCTACAGGGACGATCTCGTCGCGTTCCAAGCGATGTCGGGGCTGGATCTCTCGACGTGGCGGACGTGGCGCGCCGTCCGGGGCTGAAGGGTCGTCAGGGCCCGGCATCGCTCCGTCGAACGGACGGCCTTGCGCCGCGCTCCTCCACCAGGGCGACGATGTCGTCCCAGCGCGAGAGGAAGGCGGCGACGCAGGCCGGGTCGAAATGCCGGCCCGCCTCCGCCTCGACATGCGCGCGCGCCCGCTCAAGGGACCAAGCGGGCTTGTAGCTGCGCGCGGAGATCAGCGCGTCGAACACGTCGGCCACCGCGACGATCCGGCCGGAGCGGGGAATCTCCTCGCCCCTGAGGCCGCGGGGATAGCCGGTGCCGTCCCAGCGCTCATGGTGGGTGAGGGCGATCTCGGCGGCAATCTGGAGCAGGCGCGACGGGCTGTCGTGCAGCATGTGGTAGCCGCGCAGCGCGTGCTGGCGCATCTCCTCCCACTCGTCGGGGGTGAGGGGACCGGCCTTCATCAGGATGTGGTCGGGGACCGCAATCTTGCCGATGTCGTGCATGGTCGAAGCCAAAGCCACGTCGTCGGCCTCCGCCGACGACAGACCGAGCCCCTCGGCCACGGCGATGACGCAGCCGGCCACGTGGGTGAGATGGTCACCGGCGTTATCGTCGCGAAACTCGGCTGCCAGCATCAGGCGGCGGATCAACTCGCGCTCGCGCGCCGTGGCTTCGGCCACCGCCCGCGCCGCATCGCGCCGCATGGCACGCGCCCGGTCGTCGCTCTCCCGGCGCGCCAGGGCGAGTTCGATCAGAACAGCGACCCGGTCCTGCAATTCGAGGGCGTCGAAGGGCTTGGACAGCACGTCGGTGGCGCCGGCCTCGCGGCCGATCCGGCGCAGGCTCCGAGCATCGCCGCCGGCCACCAGCAGGACCGGCGTCCGGACGAGGCTCTCGCGCTCCCGCAGGGCGCGGATCAGGGCCGGAGCGTCGAAGCGTTCGGGCTCGGCCTCCAGCACGATCACCTCAGGGTCCTCGGCGATCAGGTCGTCGATCACACGGCTCGACACCGCGAGGATGCAGGCGCTGCAGGGCTGCCCGCGCAAAGCGAGGACGAGGGGAGCCGGGGTTCGCGCCGCCACGATGGCGACCACCGTGTTCCGGCTTCGCTCCCCGCTTCCTTGCGCGCCGCCCGTCATCGCGTCATCCACGGCGATCCCGGCATGGCCCGCCGCCCGCCGACTCCCGATCGCTGCCCCCCTGCGTGCCAGAATATGGTTAACCGGGATTTGAGATGGCGTGACCGACTTGCGCGTGCCCAGGCCTCCTGCGCAAACCGGCCGCCTCGGTCGGAGACGGCACGGGTCCGACGCGTCGCCCCGGCCGGCCCGAAAACCAGGCGCCACTTTTCAGACCGGCGCGCTAGATTCCCGGCATGACCGACGCCTTCCCCCTCGATCCGCGGCTCGCCGCCGATACCCACCCCGTGGGCGATCTCGCCCTCTGCTCCGTTCTGCTGATGGACGATGCACGCTTTCCTTGGCTGATCCTGGTGCCGCGGCGGCCGGGCTTGAGCGAACTCACCGACCTCACGCCGGAGGATGCAAGCCTCGCCTTCGAGGAGACGCGTATCGCGGTCAGGGTCATGCAGGCGCTCGCTCAACCGGACAAGGTCAACGTCGCAAGCCTCGGCAACGTGGTGGCGCAGCTCCACATCCACGTCGTGGCCCGGTTCCGCTCGGACCCGGCCTGGCCCAGGCCGGTCTGGGGCGTCGGCGAGCGCAGGCCCTATCCGCCGCATGCCCGCGCCGCTCTGCTCGAACGGGCCGCCGCCCTGTTCGTGGCCGCGTGAGGCGACCCGCATGACAGGCGCGCCCACCACGCCCGGCCGGGATGCCCTCGCCTATGCCGCGAGCCGTCTCGTGCGCCACTCCGCCGAATTCGGCCCGGCCCCCGAGCTGGAGCAAGCCGGGCCGGACGCCCGCCTCGTGCTGATGGCGGGCGAGACGGTGATCCTGCGCGCCGCCCCGGCGGAGACCGGAACGGCCCTTCTCACGCCCGACGAGGCCGGGCGGGCGGGGGAGCGCGCCATCGAAATCTACCTCGGACGGGTCGAGGGGCGTCCGGTCTTCGCCGGCGCCGTCCCGGAGGAGGCAGCCCTCCTGTTCCCTGCACCCGGCCACCGCGCCCTCGATCTGCGGGCGCTCGCGGCAGAGGGCGCGGTGGCCCGCGAGGAGCAGGGGCTCATCGCCACCGCCAAGTCGGTGCTGGCTTGGCACGCCCGGCACCGCTTCTGCGCCAATTGCGGCAGCCCGACCACGGTCGCCGCCGGAGGCTTTCGCCGGGAATGCGGGACTTGCGGGCTGCACCACTTTCCGCGCACCGATCCCGTGGCGATCATGCTGGTGCGGCGGGGCGAGGCCTGCCTGCTCGGGCGCGGGCCGCATTTCAAGCCGGGGATGTATTCCTGCCTCGCCGGCTTCATCGAGCCCGGTGAGACGGTCGAGGCCGCCGTGCGCCGCGAGACTCACGAGGAGACCGGCGTCGCGGTCGGCGCCGTCGCCTATCACGCCTCGCAGCCCTGGCCGTTCCCAGCCTCGCTGATGATCGGATGCGTCGCCGAGGCGTTGTCGGAGGCGATCCGCACCGATCCCGACGAGCTGGACGATGCGCGCTGGTTCACCCGCGCCGAGGTGGCGCACATGATCGCGGGCACCCATCCCGAGGGCCTGTCCGTGCCGCCGGCCACCGCCATCGCCCACCTGCTGCTGCGCGACTGGGTCGAGGGTGTCATCGAGGGCGCCATCGGAGCCGCGCCGGACCCGGACGCGTGAGCCCGGCGCCGCCTGCGCTTCACGGACGCGAGCGGATGGTGTAGGCGCCCCCACTTGGCCGGGAAACCGGCCGAGGAATTGGCCGGGGAAGCCGGGCCCTGCGCGGCGGCCCGGCTCCGGGGGAACCGTGCCCCGGGCCTCAAGGCCGGACGTACCGCCGGGAGCGAGAACCATGACCGCCCGCATCGATGCCGCCTTCGCCCGCTGCCGCGCGGAAGGACGTGCCGCCCTCGTCACCTACGTGATGGCGGGCGATCCCGATCCGGAGACCTCGCTCAAGGTGCTCGAAGCCCTGCCGAAGGCCGGGGCCGACATCGTCGAGTTCGGCCTGCCCTTCACCGATCCCATGGCCGACGGACCGGCGATCCAGGCGGCGGGCCTGCGGGCGCTGAAGGTGGGCCAGGACCTGCACGGCACCCTCGCCCTCGTCCGCCGCTTCCGCGAGGGCGACGACCGGACGCCCGTGGTGCTGATGGGCTACTACAACCCGATCCATACCTACGGCGTGCCCCGCTTCCTGGAGGATGCGCGGGCGGCCGGCATCGACGGGCTGATCGTCGTCGATCTGCCGCCGGAGGAGGACGAGGAACTCTGCCTGCCGGCGCTCGCGAAGGGGATCGCCTTCATCCGCCTCGCGACCCCGACGACCGACGACAAGCGCCTGCCGGCGGTTCTCGCGAACACCGCGGGCTTCGTCTACTACGTGTCGATCACCGGCGTGACCGGCACGGCGACCCCCGATTTCGGACGGGTGTCGCAAGCGGTGGGCCGGATCGCGGCGCATACCGACCTGCCGGTGGTCGTCGGCTTCGGCGTGAAGACCGGCGCGCATGCCGCCGAGATCGCCCGCGGCGCCGACGGCGTGGTGGTGGGCTCGGCCCTCGTCGATGCGCTGGCCCGCAGCCTCGAACCCGGCGACCGGGCCGGGAACGGCACGGTGGAAGCGGTCGCCGCCCTGGTGCGCGAGCTGGCGCAGGGTGTCCGCAGCACCACCAAGGTGCCGGCCGGAGCCTGAACCCGACCGCAGTCGCCGCGAGGGGGATTCTTTCGGAGCCTACCGAGCGGGAGCTTCCCCTGGGATCGGGGCGGCGGCGATCCGATATCGTTGTGGCAAGAGTACGCGGTAGGACAGGGAGTCTGACGCCATGGTCGAGCCGATGAACTGGATCTCGGAGGTCGTACGGCCCCGGATCAAGACGCTGTTCAAGCGCGAGACGCCGGAGAACCTCTGGGTCAAGTGCCCCGACACGGGCCAGATGGTCTTCCATAAGGAAGTCGAGCAGAACCACTGGGTCATTCCCGGCTCCGAACACCACCTCAAGATGTCTTCCACGGCGCGTCTCAAGATGATGTTCGACGAGGGCACCTGGATCGACGTGCCGCTGCCCGAGGTTCCGACCGATCCGCTCAAGTTCCGCGACGAGAAGCGTTACGTCGACCGTCTCAAGGAGGCGCGGGCCAAGACCGGGATGCCCGACGCGTTCAAGATCGGCTTCGGCCGGGTCGGCAGCCTGCCGATGACGATCGCGGCCCAGGAATTCGGCTTCATGGCCGGCTCTCTCGGCATGGCCGGCGGCGAGGCCTTCGTCCGCGGCGCCGAGACCGCGCTCGAGAAGCGCACCCCTTACGTGTTGTTCGCGGCCTCCGGCGGCGCGCGGATGCAGGAGGGTATCCTCTCCCTGATGCAGATGCCCCGCACCACGGTCGCCGTGCGCCGGCTTCGGGCCGCGCGGCTGCCCTACATCGTGGTGCTGACGAACCCGACGACGGGGGGCGTCACCGCCTCCTACGCCATGCTCGGGGACGTGCATCTGGCCGAGCCCGGCGCGCTGATCTGCTTTGCCGGCCCCCGTGTCATCGAGCAGACGATCCGGGAGAAGCTGCCCGACGGCTTCCAGCGGGCGGAGTATCTGCGCGAGCACGGTATGGTCGATCAGGTCGTCCACCGGCACCAGCTCAAGGAGACGATCAGCCGGCTCTGCAGTTTGCTGATGGATGTGCGCCGGGACTCCGGCACCGCCTCCGAGCCGACCGCTCCCGAACCCGTGCCCAACGCGGCCTGAGCTCAATCCGCGACAGAAGGTCTCCGCGCGAGATGGAATCCTCCGACGCGTTGATGGCGCGCTTCCTCGCCCTGCATCCGCGCACGATCGACTTGTCGCTCGGGCGCATCGAGCGCCTGCTCGCGGCTCTGAAGCATCCCGAGCGGCGGCTGCCGCCGGTGATTCACGTCGCCGGCACCAACGGCAAGGGCTCGACCATCGCCTTCATGCGGGCGATCCTCGAGGCCGGTGGGCTGGCTGCGCACGTCTACACCTCGCCGCACCTCGTGCGCTTCCATGAGCGCATCCGCCTCGGCGGCATCGGCGGCGGCCATTACGTCGCCGAAGACCGGCTCGCCGACGCCTTCGCCCGCTGCGAGGCGGCCAACAAGGGCGATCCGATCACCGTGTTCGAGATCACCACGGCCGCCGCCCTGCTGTTGTTCTCCGAATGCCCCGCCGACGTGCTGCTGCTGGAAGTGGGCCTCGGCGGACGCGTCGACGCCACCAACGTCATCGACCACCCGGCCTGTGCCGTGGTCACCCCGATCGGGCGCGACCATGCCGAGTATCTCGGCGACACCGTCGAGGCGGTGGCGATGGAGAAGGCCGGCATCTTCAAGCGCGGCTGCCCGGCGGTGATCGCCGCCCAGGACTATGCCGGGGCCGATGCCGTCCTCTGCCGCCAGGCCGAGCGGGTCGGCGCGGTGCCGGTACGGATCGGCAACCAGGACTTCTCCGTTCACGAGGACAGCGGACGCTTCGTCTATCAGGACGAGATCGACCTGTTCGATCTGCCCCGCCCGCGCCTGGCCGGTCGCCACCAGCTCACCAATGCCGGCACCGCCATCGCGGCCCTGCGCGCGGCGGGCTTCGGCGACATCGGCACGGTGGCCCTCGAAGCCGGCCTGCGCAACGTCGATTGGCCGGGCCGGCTTCAGCGCCTCGTGCGTGGGGCGCTCGCCGAGCGGATGCCCAAGGACGCCGAGCTGTGGCTCGACGGCGGCCACAACGCCGATGGCGGGCGGATCCTCGCCGCCGCCATGGCCGATCTCGGCGAGCGCAGCGACGTGCCGCTGGTCCTGATCGTCGGGCTGCTCGGCACCAAGGATGCCGAAGGCTTCCTGAAGAACTTCGTCGGCCTTGCCCGCTCGCTGGTGGCGGTGCCGATCACCGGCCAGATGGCCGCGCGGCCCGCCGAGGAAGTGGCGGAGATCGCCCGTGAGGTCGGCCTGTCGGCCGAGGTCGCCCCGAGCGTCGAGGCGGCCCTGGCAGCCCTGTCGGACACGGTCTTCGAGCGCCCGCCGCGGGTCCTCATCTGCGGTTCGCTTTACCTCGCGGGCGCCGTGCTCGAAGCCAACGGCACGATCCCGGTCTGATACGGTTTCCTGTACCTGAGGGCTGGCCGTGCTTTGATACGGCCTGGGCGTCTGGCGATCTGACGGTTTCCGGGTCCGTCACGATGACACCGGCTTTGCCGTCGTGGCGCGACCGTCAAACGGCACGACCCCGGACGCCCTGTCTTGCGTATCCCGAACAGTCGGTTGGGTCCCGCTGCGGCGGGCCCCCGCGTACAGGACAGGATCCGCCATGCACAGCCTCGTACCGGTGGCCGGCATCGATGTCGGCAAGCACTTCCTCGACCTGGGGTTCCATCCCGCCGCCAACCCGCTCCGGTGTGACAACACCCCGGCCGGCATCGAACGCGTGATCGCCGCCCTGCTCCCGCGCGGCGTCCTGCGCGTCGCCCTGCAGGCGATCGGCCCGTATGCCCATCCAGGCACGGTCGCCCTGGCCGAGGCTGGCTTTGCGGTCGCCCTGGTCGCTCCGCGCCGGGTCCGGGCCTTCCGCACGGCGGAAGTATAGATCGCCAAGACCGATCGGCTG
>NZ_JAKSYB010000029.1:0-1267 GCF_022829505.1 Methylobacterium sp. J-043
TGGCCTGCCCCCATTCGGTGGCCCAGGTTCGAAGTTAGTGCATCGTCGGTCGCGTGACGATGGCGGGGTGAGCGAGCGGCCCTGAGCCGCTCGGTTCGGTTGGCCAGATGACGACCTCGGGCGCAGGCGACTGATAGCCGAGCGACGAGTGCGGCCGGATGCTGTTGTAGTGCCTCCGCCATTGCTCGATCACGACGCTGGCCTCCTTGAGGGTGTAGAACACCTCGCCGTTGAGGAGTTCATCCCGCAGCTTCGCGTTGAAGCTCTCGCAATAGCCGTTCTCCTACGGACTGCCCGGCTCGATGTAGGCGGTTGTCGATCCCACCGCCGCGATCCAGTCCTGAACGGCCTTGGCGATGAACTCCGGCCCGTTGTCCGAGCGGATATGCCCCGGCACCCCGCGCAGACTGAACAAGTCTGAGAGTACATCGATCACGTCCAATGCCTTCAGCTCACGAGACACGCGGATGGCCAGGCACTCGCGTGTGAACTCGTCGATGACGTTCAGCATCCGGTACTTGCGTCCATTGTGCGTGCGGTGCTCAACGAAGTCGTAGGACCAGACGTGGTCAGGCCGCTCGGGCCGTAAGCGAAGGCAGGAGCCGTCGGTGAGCCAGAGGCGTGCCCGCTTTGGCTGGCGAGCCGGGACCTTGAGCCCTTCGCGCCGCCAGATCCGTTCGACGCGCTTCACGTTCACCGTCCAGCCGTCACGTCGGAGCAGGGCCGTGATCCGACGGTAGCCGTAGCGTCCATACTGCAGCGCCAGGGCGACGATGGCGCCCGTCAAAGCGGCTTCGTCCTCGGCCAGGACGGCGACCTTGCGCTGGGTCGAACGATGTTGGCCCAGGACACGGCAAGCGAAGCGTTCGGACACACCGTGCTCGGCAACGACGAAGTCGACACAGGCCCGGCGGCGAGCCGGGCTCAGAAGTTTCCCGAGGCTGCCTCCTTCAGGATGAGCTTCTCCAGGGTCAGATCGGAGATGGCTCGACGAAGGCGCTGGTTCTCGGTCTCCAGAGACTTCAGCCGCTTGACCTGGTCACCCTTCAGACCGCCGTACTCGGAACGCCAGCGGTAGTACGTGACCTCGGTCACCTCGATGGACCGGATTGCTTCAGACACCTTGCGACCCTGCGAGACCAGAACATCCACTTGGCGCAGCTTGGCAACAATCTCTTCAGCCGTATGCTTCTTCCGTCCCATGAAACATCCTCCACATGGCTCGAAGCCATACCTCAGGGAGGACCACTTTTCAGGAGGCAGGCCA